>NZ_RAWD01000619.1:0-1861 GCF_003612065.1 Corallococcus sp. CA047B | reverse complement strand
CCCCACCTCGAAGCCGTTCTTGCCCGGCGACACCTGGGCCCCCGCCGCCGCCGCCAGCAGCTGCGCGCCCAGGCACACGCCCACGCACGCGCGTTCACTCGCCAGCCGCTCGCCCAGCAACGCCAGCTCATCCTTCAGGAACGGATGGGCGTCCGCCTCGTACACGCCCATGGGTCCGCCCATCACCACCACCAGCGGTGCATCCACGTCTTCCCGCCGCACCGTCCGGAACCTTCGCACCAGGGTGAAACCCGCCGCCTCCAGCGCGGGCCCCAAGAGCCCCGGGCCCTCGTGTTCCTCATGTTCGAACACCACCGCGCGCATCGTCCGACACCCCATTCCTTCGGCCGCGAAACAACGCCTCGTGCCGCACGAAGCCTAACGCCCCACGCCACCCCGGGCCGCACCGCGACGAGAAACGGAATAGTGGGGAGGCGTTTATTTCACAGTATTTCGTGCCATCATCAGGGAGCCCGTCTTCCCCTATAAGTGTGAGGACCCGGGCATTCCCCCTGGTGTTCGCTGCGTCGTTTTCTTTGAAAGGACGTTCCTCGTGAGCAAGAGCCTTCGCGGTTTCAAGTGGCTGGTGGGCACGGCGGTTGGCGTTTCCCTGCTGGGTGCCTGCGGCGCCCCGGTTGATGGTGACACCTCGCAGCCCGAGGCCACCGAGCAGGCCCAGGGTGAGCTGACGGCGACCGTGTCCGTCGCCAAGGCGTCCATGGCGGCGAGCGAGACGGTGACGGTGCAGGTGACGCTGACCAACACCTCCTCCACGCCGGTGAGCCTGTACAAGTGGGAGGCGCCGGGCGCGGGCCTCAACGAGGGCCGCCTGTCCGTGCTGCGCGATGGCCAGTCCGTGGCCTACACCGGCGCGCACTACAAGCGCGTGCTGGGCCGCCCCGAGGACCTCATCACCATCGCCCCCGGCCAGAGCATCTCCGGCCCGGTCGTGGTCTCCGACGCGTATGACCTGTCCCAGACGGGCACCTACTCCATCCGCTACGAGCTGGAGTCGCGCTCGAGCGTGACGGCGCTGTCCTCCAACGAGGTCAGCCTCTTCATCGAAGGCCGCCGCAACAGCCGCGATGTGGCGGAGGCGATGGGCCAGGTGACGGGTGAGAGCCTGGCGTACTCCGGGGCCTGCACCAGCTCCGAGCAGACCTCCATCTCCACCGCGTTCAACAGCGCGAAGACCTACGCCAACAACTCCGTCACGTACCTGAGCGCGACGCCGTCCGCGACCACGCGCTACACCACGTGGTTCGGCACGTACTCCAGCACCAACTGGGGCACCATCAAGACGCACTTCACCAAGATCAAGACCGCGTTCGACTCCGCGGCCGTCGTGGTGGACTGCAGCTGCAACGAGAGCGGCACGTACGCCTACGTGTACCCGGCCTCGCCCTACAAGATCTACGTGTGCGGCGCCTTCTGGAGCGCGCCCAACACGGGCACGGACTCGCGCGCCGGCACGCTGATCCACGAGATGAGCCACTTCACCGTCGTGGCCGGCACGGACGACCACGCCTACGGCCAGACGGCCGCCAAGAGCCTGGCGAAGTCCAACCCCACCAAGGCGCGTGACAACGCGGACAGCCACGAATACTTCGCGGAAAACACCCCGTCGCTGCCGTAAGGTGACGCGGTTCGGTTGACCGGGGGACGCGGGCGCCAACGCCTCGCGTCCCCTTCTTTTTTCGAAAACCCAAGGAGCGTCACGTGATGGGGCTGGGACGAAGAAATCTCGCATGGCTCGCGGTGCTGTCCGCCGCTGGTGTCACCGCCTGTACGCCGAAGCCGTCGGAGCCGCCCGCGCAGCAGGCGCCCGTCGTCGCGGCACCACCAACCCCGGCCGCTCCCC
>NZ_RAWD01000618.1:0-1861 GCF_003612065.1 Corallococcus sp. CA047B | reverse complement strand
CGGCGGGGGTGGTGGCGGAGGCGGCGCGGTCATCCCCGTGGAGCTCATCGTCGCCAAGCAGCGAAACGGCCCCATCGGCTCCGTGGACATGGTGTTCCTGTCGGAGTTCACCCGCTTCGAAAGCCGCGCCCGGGGCGACTGACGCCCTGGCGGTGTCGGGGCCCTGCCCTCCCCCGCTTCAGTCGCGGCCGGTGCGCAGGTAGCGCGTGACGTGCTCGCGCGCGGCCCGGACCGCGGCCTCCGGGCCCGTGCCCCGGCCCAGCTCCGCCGCCAGCGCGGAGGCCAGCCTGCACCCTGTGCCCCGGCGCTCCGGGGGCCGCTTGAGCCGGCGTCCCCGCATCACCAGCATGCGGCCGGAGAAGGCCAGCACGTCCGCCAGCCCCTGTCCCTCGGGCAGGTGCCCGCCCTTCACCAGCACCACGCCGAAGCCCAGGCGGCAGAGGCCCTCCGCGGCCTCCTGCGCTTCTTCCACCGTGCCGGGCGCGGGCCGGCCCAGGAGCCACCCCGCCTCGTCCAGGTTGGGCGTCACCACCACGCGCGGGCCCGCCAGCGCCAGGTAGTGCCGGGGCGACAGGCGCGACAGCGCCTGCCCTCGCGACGAGCGCACCACCGGATCCACCACCCACCACGCGTCGGTGCCCTTGAGCGCGGCCCTCGCCGTGGCCAGCTGCGAGGGCCCGGGCACCACGCCCCACTTCACCGCGTGCAACACGCCCCACTCGCGCGCCGCGGTCACCTGCGCCGTCAGCATGCGGGGCGCCGCCGGCACCACGGCGAAGGTGTGCGTCCCCTGCGCCGTCTGGGCCGTGGGCACCGCCACCGCGTCACCACCGCGCGCCCGCACCGCGGCCACGTCCGCCAGCAGGCCCGCCCTGCCCGTGGGCTCCAGGCCCGCCAGCAGCAGGACGCGCGGCCTCACCGGCGGTGCTCGCGCGCCTTCTGCACCAGCGACTTGTAGACGCCCAGGTGCACGGGGATGGTGCTCAACATCAGCTCCGGGTGCCACTGCACACCCAGCGCGAAGGAATGCGCGGTGGACTCGATGGCCTCCACCACGCCGTCCGGCGACAGCGCGCTCACCACCACGTCCGTGCCCGGCTTGTTCACCGCCTGGTGGTGCGTGGAGTTCACCATCAGCTGCCCGTGGCCCACGGCTTCCGCCAGCAGCGTGCCGTTCTTCACCTCCACCGGGTGCTGCGGCTGGGTCCGGTCATGCTTCTGCTCGTGGTCGCGCGCGCCGGGCACCTCCCGCAGGATGTCCTGGAACAGCGTGCCGCCCAGCACCACGCACAACAGCTGCATGCCGCCGCAAACGCCCAGCACCGGCAGGTTGCGCTTGAGCGCGCCCCGGATGAGCTGCGCCTCGAAGGCCGTGCGGCCCTCCTTCAGCGGCCCCATGCCCTCGCGCACCTCCTCGCCGTACGCGGACGGAGGGATGTCGAACGCGCCCCCCGTCACCACGATGCCCGACACGCGCTCCAGGTACGCGTCCACGCAGGAGGCGTCGTCCGTGTACGGCAGCACGAAGGGCAGGCCTCCCGCGCGCAGCACCGCCTCCGCGTAGGGCACCTTCAGCTCGTAGCGGGGAAAGGCGGAGTCGGCCGGCTGCGCCCAGTCCGGGCTGAGGCCGATGTTGGGACGACGCGGGGTCGTCCCGTGGTGACGCGGAGGCGGATGGTTCATGGTGGGAGGTACTACCCTGTTTCGAGGCTAGTCCCCCGGGCGCCCCTGTCAAACGCGGCCGCCAGCTGCCTCACCCGCTCGGCGATGTCCTGGGCAAGCAGGGCATCCGATACCACCGCCGCGCCGTGCGCCCCCGTCGCCGCCACCCGGGCGATGTTGGAGAGGCCCACCCCGCCAA
>NZ_RAWD01000617.1:0-1861 GCF_003612065.1 Corallococcus sp. CA047B | reverse complement strand
GGGGGCGGGCGTGGTGGCCGCCGGTGCCGCGACGGGCGCGGGGGCCGCGGCCGGGGCACCTCCCCCCGCGAGCGAGCGTTCCTGGGCGCGGATGCGCTCCACGTCGGCGAGCGACACCACGCGGGTGCTCTCCTCCTCGGCGGGACCTTCAACGGAGATGACGTTCTGGCAGTTCTTGCAACGGACCTTGACCGTCTTGCCGCGGACCTTCTCGTCCGCAATGGAGTACCGCTTCTGGCAATTGTCGCAGGTGAAGTTCAAAGGGGTGTCCGGCTCTCGGGGGAAACCGACGAGGATGCTACCGCCAGAAATCCCCCGTGCAAACACACGGTTGACTCTGACCGTGGGCCCATCTATTCAGCCGCCCTCCCTTTTTTCTCTAGCTTCGTTGAGGGTGGGTGCATGGCGGCGAAGGATCTCGGGAACAAGCACGTCTGCTTCAAGTGCGCATCGAAGTTCTACGACTTGAAGAAGCCGGACGCCATCTGCCCCAAGTGCGGGGCGGATCAGAAGGACGCCCCGGCTCCCAAGCCTGAGGGCAAGCGCGGGCGCCTGGCGGCCACGCCGAAGATCATCGAGCCCGAGCCGGAGGAGACGCCCGCCGCCGAGGAGGACGAGGACGGCATCGAGGCCTTCGAGGACGAGGACGCCGAGACGCCGGGCGAGCCCGCCGAAGACGAAGAAATCTAGGTTTCCTGCGCGGTTCCAGGTTTCCAAGGGCCCCCTGAGCTTGCTCGGGCGGGCCCTTCTGTTTTTCCGGCGGCCTTCCGAGCCCTCGCGTGGGAGCCCTGGGGGGCCATGACGGGGCGGGGGCTGGCTTCGTGCCCACCCGCCCCGGTGCGTCGGGTGCGGCTTCAGGCGCGCGGGGACGGAGCCACGGACAGCTCGGTCAACACGCGGCGGATCTGCTCGTACAGGCCCTGCCCCATCTCCTGCATTCCCGCGGGCCGCGCCCCCTTGCGGCGTGCCCCCGGAGGCATCCGCGCGTCTTCAGCCGGCGCCATCGGTCGTTTCCTGGGCTGATACATGGTTCGTCCCCCTCATTCGGAAGTTTGCGGCTTCCGAGAAAGCAATTTTGCCACCAAGACAGAAAATTGACCAGCAGCTGTGCTTCCAAGCCTTTGTACGGCCCCCCTGACCGATGCTTGCGTCGGCGCTTCGTCGGGGCGCGACAGCCGTGTCAGGGAGGACCGTCCTTGCCCGGGGCCCCCTGGCGGAGCGCGCCCACCTCCCAGCGCTGCTCGAGTTGGACCGTCTCCCCCGCGCGGACGGTGACCGTCTGGGTGAGCGCGGGCAGCCGTTCATGCCAGAAGACGAGGGTGTGGGGGCCTTCGGGCACCCGGAGCCGGAAGCGCCCGTCCGGGGCGGTGGTGGTGAAGTACGGGTGGTCGAAGGTGCGAACCACCGCGCGCATCCAGGGGTGCACGTCGCAGCGGACCTGGACGGTGCCGGGTTCGGCGGGCAGGGGGCGGCGCAGCGTCATCCCCTCCAGCGGCATGGCCACGTTGAAGACGGAGCGGTTCGTTCCGGCCTGGGCGCGCACGTTGTGCACCAGGGGGTCGGAGTTGCGCAGCACCAGCTCCGTGCCGGCCCGCGCGGCGAGCGCCGGAGGCTCATAGGAGCACTGCTTCTGGTCCAGCACCGGCGCGGGGGCCGGCGCTTCGGGGGCGGGCAGCGCCGCGCCGTCCTGGAGGGAGACGACGGCATGGGCCAGGGCGCCCTCCCCTCCCACGACGAGCGACCGGTCCTGTGCCTGGTCGCCGCAGATGTGGGCCACGGTGGCGGAGGTGGCCATGGCGGCGGCCGCGGGGGGCGTCCCCGTCAGGAGCACCCGCCCTTCAATCTCCCCCCACCTGACAGG
>NZ_RAWD01000616.1:0-1921 GCF_003612065.1 Corallococcus sp. CA047B | reverse complement strand
CCCTCCTGGCGCGGACCCTTCCCCGCGACCCCACCACCGAGAGCCTGCGCGGCCTGCGGACCCGGCTCCAGCGGGCGCTGAAGGACGCGTCCGGCAACGTCGTGGCGCTCACGGGGACGAGCCCGGGCGTGGGGACGTCCTTCGTCGCCGTCAACCTCGCCTGGGTGCTGGCGGAGTCCGGCAGCCGCGTCCTGCTGGTGGACGCGAACCTGCGCGGGGGCTGGCTCCACCGCTGCTTCCGGGACGAGCGGCCCCCCGGCCTCTGCGAGGTGCTGCGCGGCACCGTCCCCCTGGAGCAGGCCCTCCAGCAGGAGGTCGGTCCCCGCCTGTCGTTCCTGGGCGCGGGCGAGCTTCCCGCGGACCCCGCGGAGCTGCTGTCCCAGGACGTGTTCGCCGCGCTCGTGGCGGGCCTGTCCGCCCGCTACGACGTGGTCCTCTTCGACACGCCCTCCATCCTCGCGGTGACGGACGCGGCGCTCGTGGGCCGGCACGCGAGCGTGAGCCTCGCCGTGGTGCGGGCCGGCGCCCATCCGATGCGGGAGGTGGCGTCGGCCCTGCACCTCCTGGAACAGAACGACGTCCCGGTGCGGGGCGTCGTGCTCAACGGCGTGCCGCGCTCCCGGCGGGCCCGCGCGGTGAGCGGCATCTACCAGTACGAGTATCCGTCCCCCCGCTGAAGCCGCCCGGAGCCCCCCCGTGAGATGGACTCGCTGCACAGGCCTGGGCTTCATCGCGGCGCTCTACGTGCTCGCGGGCCGCTGGGGCTTCCACCGGCTGGCCGAAACGGAGGTGGAGGCCAACCCGTTTCTGGAGCTGCGGCTGTGGATCGTCATGGGCGGCGGAGTGTTCGCCTCCGTGGGGCTCCTGCACCATGCGTGGCGCGGGGCGCGGCCGGGGGAGGCGCGCTTCGATCCACCGCTCGTCACCGCGCTCCTGGGGTTCTTCGGCTACCTGTGCGCGAGCGCCTTCTGGTCCCCTGACACGGACTTCGCCCTGGCGAAGCTCTACGAGCTCGTGCTCGTGCTGGTGATGAGCGTGGGCTTCGCGCTCGCCGCGCTCCGCCAGCCCGCGCCGCGGATCCTGGACGCGTTCTGGACCATCGTCGTCACGGCCACGGCGCTGCTCGCGCTCACCGGCGTCCGCCAATTGCTCTCCGGCGGCGGCGGCGGGCGGCTGGCGGTGATGGGTGGCGGCCCCAACATCTTCGCGCGGCTCATGGGCCTGCTCGCGCTGGGCGCCCTGTACTTCTGGACCTGGCGGGGCCAGGCGTGGCTGTGGATTCCCATGGCCGCCACCGGCGTCATCCTCGCGCTGCTCACGGGCTCGCGGGGCGGGACGGCCGCCATCTTCGCGGGCATCACCACCTACCTCGTGGTGGCGCGCGTGCCCCTGCGCCGGCTGCTGCTGCTGGTGCTGCTCGCCACGGTGGCCGTCGGGGCCGTGACGATGCTGTCCCCCCTGGGCGAGGCGCTGACCCACTCCGTGGAGGAGCGCTTCCTGCGCCTGACGCTGAACTACGAGGGGGGCGGTGAGGGCAAGGTGTACCTGTCCGGGCGGGAGGTCCTCTACGAGGCCGCCATCCAACTGGGACACGACCACCCGGTGTCGGGCGCGGGGCTCGCCGCGTTCCCCGCGCTGGGCCTGGGCGTCTACCCGCACAACCTCTTCCTGGAGGTGTTCTGCGAGGGCGGCGCCGTGGGGCTGCTCTTCCTCGCGGGCGTCCTCATCACCTTCGTCCGCACGGCGCTCAAGCGCCGCCAGGGGCTGGACGGCGCGACCGTTGGCGCGGCGGTGCTGGTGCTGCTGGGCAGTCAGGCCAGCGGCGACCTCTACGACAGCCGCGCCTTCTTCCTGCTGCTGGTGATGGCCTCCTGCACCGCCGTGGGGGGACGGCGCTCCGCCCCGGCCCCCCATCCCCATC
>NZ_RAWD01000615.1:0-1966 GCF_003612065.1 Corallococcus sp. CA047B | reverse complement strand
TCGTACACGTTGCCCAGGAGCCCCAGCGCCAGCCCGCCCCCCAGCGCCGTGCCGCCGTTGATGGCGCCCACCGCGAAGACATTCTCCACCGGCGCGTCGCCGGCCCGGAGCTGGTTGGTGCTCACCGCCGGGATGAGGCTCACGTTCACGGGCAGCCGCACCCGGCCCCCCGGTGTCATCGCAGGCATCGCCATGCCGCCCGCGCCGCCGCGCATCACGGTGGCCTCGCTGCCCACGCTCATGAAGTCGCCGGGGGACAGCGGCGTGCGCACGCCCTCCTTCAGCGTGAAGGCCGTTTCGGACACGCCGCCGCCCAGCTCGCGCCGCGCGCGGTAGGCGCCGGGGGCGAGGCCCAGCTCGGTGGAGCGGCCGGACACCTTCTGCACCTCCACCACCAGCGTGCCCACCGCGTCGCGCACGTACAGCCGGCCCTCCAGCGGCTCGGTGAGGAGCAGGCCCGCGGTGGTGGCGCGCAGGTCGGTCATCACCAGGTCGCCGGTGCCCGCGAGCTCGATGTCGTAGTTGGGGTGCTGCGCGCCGCCCTGCGTGCGCTCGGTGCGCGCGAGCGTTTCGTGGAAGGCGAACTGGTATGCCTCCGTGAGGGTGACGCGGCCGTCGTGCGTGACGTCCGCGGCGCCGCGCAGGCCGGACACCAGGTGGTGGGTGAAGAACGAGCCGCCCAGCCGATCCGACTCCTGCGACGCCTCATCCGCGCTGGACGAGGTGAGGATGGCGTGGCCCTTCACCTGGATGCCGGAGTCCACGAGGAACGCGGGCCGGGCCACGCCGCCCTTGCGCCGCGCGAACGCGCCGGACGCGCACGAATCCAGCACCGCGATGCGCACGTCCGCGGGCAGGCCCTGCAGCGCGCGGCGCAGCTCGCCGTAGTCCATGCGCTGGCCCTTGAGCAGCAGGCCCTCGTCGTCCGAGTGGCCGGAGTAGTAGAGCAGCACCTCCACGCGCCGGGCCCCGGAGGTCCGCGCGCCTTCCGCCAGTTGGCGCATGCGCTCGAAGCCGGACAGGACGCCCGCGCGGTCCACGTCCGTGAGCAGCACGCGGTCCTGGGGCAGCACGCCGCCCAGCTCCGACAGCACCTGGGAGAAGGCTCTCGCGTCGGTGTCCGCGTAGCGCAGCTTCACGCGTTCAGGGCCGCCATCGTTGACGCCCACGAGCAGGGCCAGCCTTCGCACGGCGACGGCTTCGGCGGCGAGGACCGGGGGCGCCACCAGCAACGAGAGCAGCAGGACAAGGACGGGCGCTCTCATCGGGGGGACTTCTCCAGGAGGAAGGACGTCTGCGCCAGATCCACGGGCAGGGTCAGGGGCGCGGTGCGCGCCTCGGGGGATGCGGCGAGGACGCGCGCGGCGGACAGCACGCCGTCCAGTTCGAAGGGCGCGTCGGCGGTGATGAGGAAGAAGCGCTCGAACGCGGGCGCGTCGTCCAGTTCGTAGGCGCGGGGCAGCAGGTGCGTGCCGGAGCGCTCCAGCGCGGCGGACGCGTGGCCGGTGTCGGGCAGGTGCACGGTGACTGCGGCCCGGCCGTCCACGGAGAGGATGACGCCGTGGGCCTTGCCGGCGGCGGTGTACGACAGCTGCACCACGTCACCGGCCTGGGCCTGGGCGCCGTCGGTGAGGTGTTCGGTGCGGGCGGCGGCCTGCCGGTGCACGTCGAGCCGAGGCTGGAGTCCCTTGCTGCGGGTGGGTTCCAGGACCCCGGTGCCGCCCACTTCCGTCCAGGCGTCCCGCGCCTCCCGCCCGTCGGTGGATGGCAGGGGCCGCGCGATGACGAACAGGGTCGCGGCGGCGAGCACCGGCACCAGGATGGGCAGGAAGCGCCACGAAGGGCGCGCGGCGGGGGCCTCCGCCCGGGATGGGGGCACGGAGAAGAGGGCGCCTTCGGAGCCGGCGGTGCGGGCCAGGCGGGCCTTCACCTCGCGGGCGACGGTGTCGGGGGGCAGGGCCTGGAG
>NZ_RAWD01000614.1:0-1974 GCF_003612065.1 Corallococcus sp. CA047B | reverse complement strand
CCTCTCCCCTCCCGGAGTCACCCCCATGAAGGCGTACGAGCTCCAGCACACCACCGGCATCGACGGCTGGGTCCCCGTCGAGAAGCCCCGGCCGCAACCCGGCCCCGGCCAGGCGCTCGTCCGCATCCACGCCGTGTCCCTCAACTACCGGGACCTCATCATCGCCAAGGGCACCTACCCGGGCACCAAGCCCCCCGTCATCCCCGTCTCCGACGGCGCGGGCGAAGTCGTCGCCGTCGGTTCCGGCGTCACCCGCGTCAAGGTCGGGAACCGCGTCGCCCCCACGTTCTTCCAGGTCTGGACCGACGGTGAGCGCACCCCGGAGAAGGTCGCCCATGCGCTCGGCGGCGGCGTTCCCGGCGTCCTCGCCCAATACGTCTGCCTGGACGCCGAGGGGCTCGCGCTCCTGCCCGACTGGCTCACCTACGAAGAGGGCGCCACCCTCCCCTGCGCCGCGGTCACCACCTGGAACGCGCTCGTCCCCCAGGGTGGCCTCAAGCCCGGGCAGACAGTGCTCGCCCAGGGCACCGGTGGCGTGTCCATCTTCGCCCTCCAGTTCGCCCGCATCCTCGGCGCCCGCGTCATCCTCACCTCCAGCAGCGACGACAAGCTGGCGAAGGCAAAGCAGCTCGGCGCGGAGGGGCTCGTCAACTACAAGAAGTCGCCGGACTGGGCGAAGGAGGTCCTCGCGCTCACGGACGGCCAGGGCGTGGACCACGTGCTGGAGGTCGGCGGCGCCGCGACGCTGCCCCAGTCCGTGAAGGCAACCCGCGAGGGCGGCCACATCGCGCTCATCGGACTGCTCACCGGCGCCCCGGGCAAGCCCGACAACGCCGTCACCGGCAGCAAGCATCTGCGCGTCGTGAGCACCTACGTGGGCAGCCGCGTCATGTTCGAGGACATGCTGCGCGCCATGACGCCCCAGAAGACGAGGCCCGTCATCGACCGCGTCTTCCCCTTCGAGCAGGCCCGCGAGGCCCTGCGCTACATGGAGTCCGGCGGCCACTTCGGGAAGATCGTCATCTCCGTGTGACGCTGGCGGACACCGCGGCCTTCGCCCGAAGAATCCCTCCCCTGGGAGCACGACCTTGGGCGTAACGTCCCGCGCGACTTCCGGGAGCGCTCGCGAGCACATGGGCGGGCCCGGCACCGAAAGGGTTCGCGCATGCCCCGCCTGTTGCCCCTCCTGTTGCTGATGCTGGCGCCGGTCCTCCCGGCCTCCGCCCAGCCCCAGGAGTCCTCCCGCTTCTTCCCCTACACGCTCAAGACGACGAAGCTGCCCAACGGGCTCACCGTGGTGCGCGTGCCGTTCAACTCGCCCGGCATCGTCGCGTACATCACCTCCGTGCGCGTGGGCTCCCGCAACGAGGTGGAACCGGGCCGCACCGGCTTCGCCCACTTCTTCGAACACATGATGTTCAAGGGCACGAAGTCCAACCCCGAGGGCCAGCGCGAGCGCATCCTCGGAGGCTACGGCTTCGACGACAACGCCTTCACCACCGACGACATCACCGTCTACCAGGCCTACGGCCCCACCGCCGGCCTGCCGCAGCTCATCGCCCTGGAAGCGGACCGCTTCCAGCACCTGGAGTACTCCGAGCCGTCCTTCCAGACGGAGGCCCTCGCGGTGCTCGGCGAGTACCACAAGAGCGCCGCCGCCCCGGACCTCAAGATGGAGGAGTCCCTGGCGAAGACGGCCTTCACCCGCCACACGTACCAGCACACCACGCTCGGCTTCTACGACGACATCAAGGCCATGCCGCAGGCCTACGCGTACAGCCGCACCTTCTTCGAGCGCTGGTACACCCCCGCCAACATCACCCTCTTCATCGTCGGTGACTTCGACGATGCCCAGGTGCTGGAGGCCGTGACGAAGCACTACGGCAACTGGAAGCGCGAGCTGGCCACCGTCGCCATCCCCGCCGAGCCCGCGCAGACGAAGGCCCGCGCCGTCCACGTGGACTGGGCCCAGCC
>NZ_RAWD01000613.1:0-1978 GCF_003612065.1 Corallococcus sp. CA047B | reverse complement strand
GGGCGGGATGCCCGGCTTGGGCTCCAGGAACGCGACGGTGGTGAAGCCCAGCCAGTTCTGCAGGTACGCCGTCGTGCGGTGGTACGCGATGACGGGCGCGCCCTTGAGGCCCGTCAGCCGCTTCTCCCAGCCCTGTTGCGCGGCCTGCACCTCCTGCGTGAACTTCGCCAGGTTCGCCTTGTAGGTGGCGGCGTTCTTCGCATCGAGCTGCGACATGCGCGCCTCGATGCCGCGCGCCACCGCGATGCCCTGGCGCGGGTCGTAGAGGTAGTGCGGGTTGCCGCCGGGGTGCACGTCGCCCTGGCTGCGGTCCACCGCCGTCGTGGGCACCTCCTGGAGGCTCACGAACCGCGACGCGTCCAGGTAGCCGTCGTTGCCCGTTAGAATCTTGTTGTTGCGCGCACCGAGCTGGAGCGACGGCAACCAGCCGATCTCCAGGTCCAGGCCCGCGGTGATGAGCAGGTCGGCGCGGTTGAGCGCGAGCGCCAGGTTCGGCTTGGCATCCACGAAGTGGGGGTCCTGCGTGGGCAGCGCCAGGGCCACCACCTCCACCTTGTCCCCGCCCACGGCCTTGGCGACCGCGGCGAGATCCGGCAGCGAGGTGACGACCTTGAGGTCCGCGCGCGCTGGGGCGGCGGTGAAGCTGACGGCGGCGGCGAGGAGCGCCGCGAAGAGGCGAAGGGAACGCATGGGAGGGCTCCGGAAGAAAGGGTCAGAACGCATGGGCACCGTGGGCGCCGGTCACGACTTCGAGCGCGAGGAAGGCCGAGTAGTCCGGCGTCGCGCGCCAGCCGACGCGGTCCGTGGCGGCCTGCAGGCGCAGGCGGGAGAACTCCGTGGGCCAGAACGTCACCGCCGCGGTGATGCGCTGGCGGTCGGCGATCCACTCAGGGTCGAGCGGATCATTCGCGACGCGGCCCTCCTGCGTCTTCGCGGGTGTGCCGAACTCGTATCTCACGCCCGTGGCCCACCGGTTGGAGAAGCGCCACACCGTCTGCGCGTAGCCACCCCAGTCGGACAGCAGGTCCTCGGGGGCCTGCCGGCGGCGGTAGAGCACCTCCGCCTGGAGCACCAGTTGCTGCGCGCTCGCCTCGGTGATGGGCCGGAACTTCAGGTAGACATCCGTGCCGTAGACGCTGGTGTGGTTGCGGTAGCCCGTGGGGTTGGGGCCGGTGGCGGCGGACAGGCCCCACAGGAGCGACAGGTCGTCGGACAGCGGGAAGAACTGCTTCACCGCGCCGGTGAGCTGGAAGTCCAGCGGCGACAGCACGCGCTCATTGGAGGAACCGAAGAAGCTGCGCGCGGTGGCCTCGCCCTTCGCGTCGGTGGCGCTGCCGATGACCTCCACGTACCAGGGCAGCGGCGTGAGCCAGGAGCCCTCCACGCCCAGGCCCCGGTTGCCCTCCGCGCCGAACACGCGGCTCATCACGAAGGGCTGATCCACGAAGTCCCACGCATGCGGGTGCGTGGAGTTCAGCCGGCCGAAGCGGGTGAGGAACTGGCCCGCGCGCACCTGGAGGTTCGCGGGCAGGTCCAACGTGGTGACGTACGCCTCTTCAATCTCCACGCCGAACTGGCTGAAGACGATGTTGCTGTCGAAGCGGAAGTACGGATCCACCACCGACCCGATGGACAGCTCCAACTGCTGGAGGTTGAAGCCGTTCTGCGTCGGGTCGTGCGCGCCGCCCTGCAGCGGCTCCTTGCTGGAGAACGCCGCCACGGCCAGGTCCAGGATGAAGCTCAGGTTGAGGAAGCTGGTGCCGCCGGTGATGGCGTTGGGCAGCCGCAGCGGCGTCACGCCGGAGTCGTTCGTGGCGGTGGGCGAAACGGGGGACGTGTCGCCGGACGGCCGCGCGCGGGTGCTCGCGTCCGAGCCCAGCGCCTTTTCAATCTCCGCCATCTCCTCCGCGCTCAGGGCCGGAGCGTCGGAGGGCGTGTCGGCGGGAGCCGCCTCGGCGGGCGGTGGAGGGGGTTCGGT
>NZ_RAWD01000612.1:0-1987 GCF_003612065.1 Corallococcus sp. CA047B | reverse complement strand
ACCCCAGCCCGTGCAGCAGCAGGCCCGGCACCACCGCCACCACCACCGGCAACGGCTTGAACGGAGGAAGCGGCGCCTCCTCCCGCACCAGTCGGACGCGCGGCTCGGACACCCGGCCCCCGCCTCGCGACGGCGCCTCGTCCTCCGAAGCGAAGGAACCGGACCGCTGGAGCTCACCGGCCTCCGCGTAGACCGGCACGCCGCCGTCGCGCTCGGGCGCCACCACCGGACCGGACTCCGCCGCGGACGCCGTGGGCACGGGCCGGGGCCCTTCCTCCTTCAGCACCCGGGCCATCACCTCCGGCGGCACCACCGACGCCCGGGAGCCCTTGCGCACCGGCACGTCCCGGGGCACGTCGCTGCCGCCCAGCTCCGGGCTGCTCGCCAGCAGTTGGAACGCGGACAGCCACCCGCCCTCGTCCTGCGCCCGCGCACGCCCCGGGGCGAGCATCAGCCCGAGCACCACCGCGAAGGTGGCCACTCCGTTCCACACCGGGCGCGCTTGCCCCATGGCCGTTGTCTCGCTTCCCTGGAGGCGGCCTTCCCGCCACCCCCATCCGGACCCGAGGTCCTGGATGGCGCAGGTGATAACCCCGCGCCCCGGAAGCGCTGAATGAAGCGCCGTGAAGAAGTGTGAACCGCGACAGCAGCCCACCTCACACCCGCCGCCCACCCACCCTGGACGTCCAGTCATTTCCACGGGTTGTCACAACCCACCACGCCCGCCTCCCCCCGGTTCAGCACCTGGAGCGAAATCTTCGCATGCCATGCGAGCGCGCCCGGGACTTTCGGGCGAAGGCGAGTATGCTCGGGCTTTCCCCCTTTACCGGCCCCGTCTGATCGCCCGTGGCAGAACCCAGTCCCCAGCAATTCGGCAAGTACGTCCTGGTCTCCAAGATTGCCGCGGGGGGCATGGCCGTCACGTATCGCGCGCGCCTGACGGGGGCGGCCGGCGTCACGAAGCCGTGCGTCATCAAGCAGATCCTCCCGCACTTCGTGGACGACCACGACTTCGTGGAGATGTTCATCAGCGAAGCGCGCGTCGCGGCCGGCCTCACGCACGGCAACATCGCGCAGATCTTCGACTTCGGTGAAGTGGACGGGCAGTACTTCATCGCCATGGAGCTGGTGCACGGCCAGCCCCTGTCCAAGGTGCTGCGCCGCGCGGCCCGCGCCGGGGTGGGCTTCCTGCCGCAGCCCCTGGCGCTGCACATCGCCAGCAAGCTGTGCGAGGGCCTGGACTACGCGCACCGCCACGTGGGCGAGGACGGCCAGACGCTGGGCCTGGTCCACCGCGACGTGTCCCCCGACAACGTCCTCATCTCCTACGAGGGCGAGGTCAAGGTCATCGACTTCGGCATCGCCAAGGCCACGAGCGCCGTCGAAGCCAAGACGTCGCCGGGCACCCTCAAGGGAAAGTACCCGTACTTCTCCCCCGAACAGGCCCGGGGACAGCAGGACCTGGACGCGCGCACGGACGTGTACGCCGCGGGCATCGTCCTCTACGAGATGCTGTGCGGCCGGCGCCCCTTCGAGGGCGAGTTCGTCACCGTGCTGCCCCGCATCATCGACGGCGACTGCCTGCCCCCGTCCGCCATCAACCCGGGCGTGGGCGAGGACCTGGAGCAGATCGTCGCGCACGCGATGGCCGTGGACCGCGACGCGCGCTACCAGACGGCGAAGGACCTGAGCGAGTCGCTGGTGGAGATGCTCTACCGCGACACGCCGCGCTTCACGCCCACGATGCTGAGCCAGCTCATGTCCTACCTCTTCGCGGAGGAGCTGACCGCGGAGGGGCGCAAGGTGGAGCTGCCGCCCAGCTTCAAGGACCAGCTGGCCGCGTGGCAGTCCCCGTCGTCGGAGCCGTCCCAGGGCCGCGCGAGGATGCCGTCCAGCAACGGCCGCGCGTCCAGCCCCGGTGTGTCCCGGCCCTCCAGCCCCGGCGTCGTGTCCCGGCCGTCCAGCCCCGGCGTGCGCTCCCCCAGCG
>NZ_RAWD01000611.1:0-2013 GCF_003612065.1 Corallococcus sp. CA047B | reverse complement strand
TCTCCAGGGTGGCCGGGAGGTGATCCTGTCAACGCTTCAGGGCTCGGGCTCCGTGACGGACTCGGTGGCGGGGTCCGGGGCGGGAAGCTGCTGGAGCATGCGCTGGGCGAGTTCATGCCTGCCATTGAGGGCCACGGTCTCGTCCAGCAGCGTCCGGGCCGTCGCCACATCGCCCTGGCGAAGGGCCAAGCGCGCGCCCAGGACGTAGGCACGCATGAGGGTGCGGTCCTGCGAGCGAAGCGTCTCCAGTTCCTTCGAAACGCTCTGGAGGGTGACCGAGGGCGACCCTGAGCTGAGGGCGTACTCCGCGTGGGCGAGCAGGCTCCAGGCGGCGGAGAGCTCCGCCTGACGCAGACGCTGGGCGAGGGCCAGTGCGTCGGGGGCGCTCGTCACCGCGGCATAGAGGGCCTGGGCCTTCAGGCGCGCGGCCACGGTGGCGGCGGGTTCCACTTCGGGCGCGGCGCGCACGGAGCCCATCTGGGCATCGAGCTTCGAGCGGCGCGCGTCGATGGCCTCGCGCAGCGGCTCCTGTTCGCGCGCGAGCGCCTGCATCTGGGCGCGCAGCGCGTTCGCGCGGTTCTCCCAGTCCGCCGGGGTCCGGCGGGCGTTGACCGCATCAAGCTGCTTCTGGAGCTGCTCCGACTGGAGCCGCAGCCGGTCGAAGTCCGCGTTCAGGTCGGCCAGTTGCAGGGTGAGCGCCACGGCCAGCTCGGCCTGGACCTCGGCGTACTTCGGGTGGGTCGCGGCGAGGGACTGGAGGCTCTGGATGGCCTGTTCGCGCGAGGCCGCATCGTCGCGGCGAAGCAGCGCCACGGCGCGGTCCTTCTCCTCCACGGCCGCCGCGGGCATGGCGGTGTTGCGGTCACGGAAGGCGGGGTACGCCAGGTAGCCTGCGAGCCCGATGCCCGCGAGCACCGCGAGCACGAGGAGCGCACGGGTCAGCGTGGAGGATGAGCCCTGCCCGGGCCCGTACTCGATCATCGCCGGTTCGGACTTCGAGGCCCCGAGCAGTTCTGGAGGCAGGGTCCCCGAGGGCTTGCGCTCGGCAAGGGGCCGCTCCAGTCCGCCGCCCAGCAACGACTCGCTTGAAACGGCGGGACGCGACGGGACGGTGCGCGCGAACGGCGCGGCATCGTCGGGCAATGGGAGGCTCGACGTCGGAGCGGAGGTCGCCCACGGCATGCTGTCGTGGCCCTCCGGAACGAGCTTGGGTCGGGGGCCCGAGGCGGACGACCACGGCTGATCCGGCGACTCCCCCGAGGGCGAGATGTCCCCGAAGGACCGGGGAGGAGCACGGGGAGCGGACGGCTCCGGCGGGCCGGACACCGCACCGAAGGCCCGGGTGGATCCGCCTGCTTCAGGGCCACCAGGAGGCGGGACCGGTGAATCCGAAACGGCCCCGAACGCCCGCGTGGCGCCAGTGGCTTCGTACGTCCCCGACGAGGAACCGGGCACCGCGCCAAACGCACGCGTCGCTCCGACCGGCTCGGACGATGAGCCCGGGACCGCGCCAAACGCCCGAGTCGAACCACTGGCCGCGTCGAACGCGCCCGAAGATGAAGGACCCGGCACCGCGCCAAACGCACGGGTGGATCCATTCGCTGATTCGAACGCACCGGAAGGCGAAGGGCTCGGCACCGCACCAAACGCACGGGTGGCCCCACTGGCTGCGTCGACCGCGCCAGACGTCGAAGAACCCGGGACCGCACCAAACGCCCGCGTTGCCCCACTGGCTGCGTCAACCGCACCGGAAGTTGAAGGGCCCGGCACCGCGCCAAACGCCCGGGTGGCTCCGACAGCCTCGGCCGCCGGAGAAGCAGCAGGACCCGGCACCGCGCCAAACGCCCGCGTCGCCCCGCCCGGCTCCGAGAGACTGAACGTCCCCGCAGGAGAGGCGGGGACGGCACCGAAGGCCTGCGTCGTACTCCCAGGTCCCTGCGGCCGCGCACCCAATCCCGCGCCCGACGACGGCCCCTGGGGGGCCCCAGGCGAAGGCGCTGCCACCCCCGGCCC
>NZ_RAWD01000610.1:0-2050 GCF_003612065.1 Corallococcus sp. CA047B | reverse complement strand
GGGCAGGGTGGGGGAGCGGCCGTGGTCCACCGCGTCCACCAGGTGCAGCAGCGCGGCCACCACCGCGGCGCCTCCGGGCAGGGTGAGCGCCCACAGGCCGGCGTTGCGCGCGCACAGCCGCAGCGCCGCATCCATCAAGGCCACCGGACCCCGGGGGCGCAACTCGAGCGCGGAGACGGCCATGGTCTTTCAGCCCACCACGTGGGCCGCGAGCACGACGCCGCCCCACAAGAGGACGGCGCCCACCAGCGCCAGCACCACGTTGAGGACGCTCCACTCACGCCGGGGCGGCGGACCCTCCAGCGCCTTGCGGCGCGTGTCCAGGCAGCTGGCGCAGCGGTTGATGCCCTCGAACTGCGTGGTGCACTCGCGGCAGATGACGCGGCGGCACTCCACGCAGACGCCCAGGCCCGCGCGGTCGGGGTGGTAGTGGCAGCGGCCCGAGCCCTGAATCATGCGCACACCTTACGCAATCCAGGGCTCGCCACACCACCCCCGCGCGGGCAGACGGGCTACATCTCGTCGAAGAACTCGTCGTTGTAGGTGTACCGGCCGAGCCGTTTGACGAGCGCTTCCATGGCCTCCACCGGCTTCACGGCGAAGAGCATCTGCCGCAGCTTCTTCACCTTCTCGTACTCGCGCAGGGTGAAGAGCTTCTCCTCCTTGCGCGTGCCGGACTGGGGGATGTTGATGGCCGGGAAGACGCGCTTCTCCGCGAGCAGCCGGTCCAGGGTGACTTCCGAGTTACCCGTCCCCTTGAACTCCTCGAAAATCACCTCGTCCATGCGGCTGCCGGTGTCGATGAGCGCCGTGCCGATGATGGTCAGCGAGCCCGCCTCCTCCGTCGCGCGAGCGGCGCCGAAGATGCGCTTGGGGCGCTCCAGGGCGCGGCTGTCCACGCCGCCCGTCATGGTGCGGCCGGAGCTGTCGACCTCCTTGTTGTAGGCGCGCGCGAGCCGCGTGATGGAGTCCAGCAGGATGACCACGTCCTTGCCGCCCTCCACCAGCCGGCGGGCGCGCTCCAGCGCGAGCTCCGCCACCTTGAGGTGGTCGCCCGTGGGCCGGTCGGAGCTGGAGGCGATGACCTCCGCCTTGATGCTCCGGCGCATGTCCGTCACTTCTTCGGGGCGCTCGTCGATGAGCACCAGCATGACGTGGCATTCCGGGTGGTTGTTGAGGACCGCCTGGGCGATGCGCTGGAGCATGATCGTCTTGCCCGTCTTCGGCGGGGCGACGATGAGCGCGCGCTGGCCCTTGCCGAGGGGCGCGATGAGGTCCAACACCCGCGTGACCATCTCCTTGTGGCCGTTCTCCAGCTTCAGCCGCTCGGTGGGGTCCACGGAGGTGAGGTCCGCGAAGTGGGGCAGCCGGGGCGCGGACTCCAGCGGGCGCCCGTCCACCGTGTCCACCTTCTGGATGACGCCCTTGTGGCCGCGCATCTGCGCGAAGGCCGTCAGGTACTGGCCCTGACGCAGGCGCAGCTTCTGCACCAGGTTCTTGGGCAGCTCCGGGTCGTCCGGCGACGCCAGCAGGTTGCGCTTCACCTGACGCAGGAACGCGTTGGGGCCCTTGGCCTCCGTGTCCAGCACGCCTTCCACCGGCGCCAGGTTCTGCTGCTGTTGCTGCTGGGGCTGGCCTCCCCCGCGCTGATGCCGGGGGTGCTCGTGCTGCGGCTGCTGCTGCCGGCCCTCCTGCTGCGGCGGGCGGGCTTCCTGCGGCTGCGGCGCCTGCGCGTTGCCGGCGGGCTGCTGCTGTTGCTGCTGGGCCTGACGCTGCTTGTACTGCTCCAGCTCCTGGGGCGTCAGGAACACCTGCACCTGCTGGCCGTCCGGGCCGGGCTGCATGCGGTAGGCCTGGCCCTCCGGGGTGAAGTGCACCTGCGCGCCACGACGACGGCGACGGCGGCGGCGGCGGCGGCCACCCTGGCCGGCGGGGCTTCCGGGCGCGCCACCCTGCTGGGGGCCTCCGGCGGAGGCATCCCCGTCGTCAGGGCCCTCGTCGCCTTCGTCGTCACCGCCGTCGTCGTCCGCCTCGGGGGGCGGATTGGGGC
>NZ_RAWD01000060.1:0-33770 GCF_003612065.1 Corallococcus sp. CA047B | reverse complement strand
CCCTGAATCCGCGTCCCCGTGCCCCCTCCCGTGCACGGCACCCCCGTCGCATCCCAGGAGTCGCGTCCATGCTCAGCGGCACGCCGTCCGGTTCTCCTCCGGCCCCCGACCTTTCGTTTTCCACGCTGGTGGAATTGCTGCGCGTCCGCGCCCGGGACCAGGGGGACCGCCGTGGCTTCACGTTCCTGCTGGACGGGGAGACGGACGAAGCGCACCTGACGTACGCGGAGCTGGACCAGAAGGCGCGGGCCATCGCGGCGGCGCTCCAGGCGCGCGGGGCCCAGGGCCAGCGGGCGCTGCTGCTGTATCCGCCCGGACTGGACTACATCGCCGGGTTCTTCGGCTGTCTGTACGCGGGCGTCATCGCGGTCCCCATCTATCCGCCGGACCCGATGCGGCTCGCGCGCACGCTTCCTCGCCTGCTGGCCATCAGCCAGGACGCGCAGGCCACCATCGCCCTCACCACCGACTTCATCTACGGCATGGGGGAGATGCTCTTCGAGCAGGCGCCGGAGCTGCGCGAGCTGCACTGGATCGCCACCGACACGCTGGACGCGGAGGTCGCCGAAGGCTGGCGCGACCCCGGCGTGGCCACCGACACGCGGGTGTTCCTCCAGTACACCTCCGGCTCCACGTCGTCGCCCAAGGGCGTGGTGCTCACGCACGGCAACCTGCTGCACAACTCGAAGCTGATCCATTCGTGCTTCGGGCACTCGACGGACAGCCAGGGCGTCATCTGGCTGCCGCCGTACCACGACATGGGGCTCATCGGCGGCATCATCCAGCCGCTGTTCGGCGGCTTCCCGGTGACGCTGTTCTCGCCGGTGGACTTCCTCAAGCGCCCCATGCGCTGGCTGGAGGCCATCTCCCGCTACAAGGCCACGACGAGCGGCGGGCCCAACTTCGCGTTCGACCTGTGCGTGCGCAAGTCCACGCCGGAGGAGCGCGCGAAGCTGGACCTGAGCCACTGGGACCTCGCGTTCAACGGCGCGGAGCCCATCATGCCGGACACGCTCCGGCGCTTCGCGGAGGCCTTCGGTCCCCAGGGGTTCCGCTCGGAGGCCATCTATCCCTGCTACGGCCTGGCGGAGGGCACGCTCATCGCCTCCGGCGGTGACAAGCGCGAGCTGCCCGTGCAGCGCACCGTGGACGCGGGCGCGCTGAAGGACAACCGCGTGGTGGCCGCCGAACCCGCGCGGAAGGGCGCCCAGACGCTGGTGGGCTCCGGCCGCAACCTCACGGACCAGCAGCTCGTCATCGCGCACCCGGAGACGGGCAAGCCGCTGCCGCCGGGACAGGTGGGGGAGATCCGCGTCGCCGGGCCCAGCATCGCCCAGGGCTACTGGGGCCGCGCCGAACAGACGCAGGTGACCTTCCAGCAGCCGCTCACCGGCACGTCCGACGCGACGACGTTCCTGCGCACGGGCGACCTGGGCTTCCTGGATGGCGGCGAGCTGTTCGTCACCGGGCGCCTGAAGGACCTCATCATCATCCGAGGGCGCAACCACTACCCGCAGGACATCGAGCGCACGGTGGAGTCGAGCCATCCCGCCATCCGCCCGGGCTGCACCGCGGCGTTCTCCATCGAGCTGGAGGACGAGGAGCGCCTCATCGTCGTGACGGAGGTGGACCGGCGCGCGGTGGAGAAGGCCGGCGTGGACCTGGAGGCCCTGACGCAGGGCATCCGGCAGGCCGTCGCGGCCGGACACGACCTCCAGGCCCAGGGCGTGGTGCTGCTGGGACCGGGCGCCATCCCGAAGACGTCCAGCGGGAAGATCCAGCGCTTCGCCACCCGCGCGGAGTACGTCGCGGACACGCTGGAGGCCCTGCACAAGAGCATCCTCGCCGCGCCCACCGCCGCCGCCGCGCCCGTGACGCCGGAGCCCTCCGTCGCGGAGGCCGCCGCCCCTGTCGCTCCGGTGGGCCCGGACGCCAGCCTGCTCAACAAGATGCTGGCGGTGGTGCAGGACCCCGCCGCGCGCCGCGCGATGGTGACGGTGTTCCTCCAGGAGCAGGCGGCCCTGGTGCTGCGGCTGCCCACCGCGCTGGTGGACGTGGAGAAGCCGCTGCATGCCTACGGCGTGGACTCGCTGATGGCGGTGGACTTCAAGAGCGCCGTGGACGCGGGGCTGGGCCTGGACCTGCCGCTGTCGGACGTGCTCCAGGGCGTGTCGCTCGCCCAGTTGGCGCAGACGGTGGTGAAGCTGCTGGCGGCGCCCCGCTCCGAGCAGTCCTCGAACCCGGTGGCGGCGGACTCCGGCACGGGGGATGCGCCCCTGTCCGGCGGTCAGCAGGCCCTGTGGTTCATGCACCAGTTGGCGCCGGACAGCGCCGCCTACCACGTGCCCGTCGCGGTGCGCGTGCGCGCGGTGCTGGATGCGCAGGCCCTGAAGGGCGCCTTCGAGGCGCTGGTCTCCCGGCACCCCGCCCTGCGCACCACGTTCGTGATGGCGGCCACCGGCCCCGTGCAGCGCGTGCACGCGGAGCTGGCGCCGGACTTCGTCACCACCGACGCGAAGGGCTGGAGCGACGACCAGGTGCTGGAGCACCTGTCCGCCGAGGCCCGCCGCCCGTTCGACCTGGAGAAGGGGCCGCTCTTGCGCGTGCGGCTGGTGTCGCGCGCGGCGGATGACCACGCGTTGCTCATCGCCATGCACCACGTCGTCACCGACTTCTGGTCGCTGGCGGTGATGGCGGAGGAATTGGACGCGCTCTACCCGGCGCTGCGGCTGGGCCGGCGGCCCACGCTGGCGGCGCCCGCGCGCACCTACGCGGACTACGCGCGCTGGCAGGCGGAGATGCTCGCCGGGGCGCGCGGACAGGCGCTGGAGAAGTACTGGCGCGAGCAGCTCTCCGGGACGCTGCCGGTGCTGGACCTGCCCACGGACCACCCGCGTCCCCCGGTGCAGACCTTCAACGGGCGTGTGCACACCCGCCGCCTGGACGCGGGCATCACCGCCGCGGTGAAGTCGCTGGCGCGCGACCACGGCGCCACGCCCAACATGGTGCTCCAGACGGCCTTCCAGGCCCTGTTGCACCGCTACACCGGCCAGCAGGACTTCACGCTCGGCGTGGTGAGCGCGGGCCGGGGGCGCGCGGAGCTGGCGGGCATCACCGGCTACTTCGTCAACCCGCTGGTGGTGCGCACGCGGCCGTCCCCTTCCCTGTCCTTCACGGACTACCTGGCCCAGACGCGCCAGACGATGCTGGGGGCGCTGGAGCACCAGGACTACCCCTTCAGCGCGCTGGTGGACCGGCTGCAGCCGGTGCGCGACCAGAGCCGTTCGCCGCTGTTCCAGGTGATGTTCGTCTACCAGCGCGCGTCCAAGCTGGATGAGCGCGGCCTCACGCCCTTCGCCCTGGACATCCCGGGCGCGCGCGCCACCGTCGCGGGCCTGCCCATCGAATCGCTGGTGCTGTCGCACGGCGGCGCGCAGTTCGACCTCACGCTCACCATGGGCGAGGCGGACGGCGAGCTGGTCGCCTCCTTCGAGTACAACACCGACCTCTTCGACGCGGGCACCATCGAGCGCATGTCCGGGCACCTGCGCACGCTGCTCGCGGGCATCGCCGCGCAGCCGCGCCGCGCCCTCTCCCGGCTGCCGCTGCTCACCCGCGAAGAGCAGCAGCAGTTGCTCGAAGGCTGGCGCGGCCCGCGCGTGGCGCTCACCGACGCGGACATGCTGCCCGCGCTCTTCGCCACCCAGGTGGCGCGCACGCCGGACCACGTCGCGGTCCTCTTCAAGGACTCGCAGCTCACCTACCGCGAGCTGGCGGAGCGCTCCGGCCAACTGGCCGGGTGGCTGCGCGCCTCGGGCGTGAAGCCAGGCGACATCGTCGGCGTCTGCCTGGAGCGCTCCGTGGAGACGCTGGTGTCCGTGCTGGCCGTGATGGCCACGGGCGCGGCCTACGTCCCCATCGACCCGGCCTACCCCTCCGAGCGGGTGGCCTTCGTGCTTGGCGACACGCACGCGCCGGTGCTCCTCACCCAGTCCTGGCTCCAGCGCACGCTGCCCGCGGGCACGTCCGCGCGCACGCTGTTCGTGGACCAGCCGCTGGACGGCGCGCTGTCCGTACAGGCCGCCGCGCCGGTGCGGGCTGGCGACCTGGCGTGCGTCGTCTACACGTCCGGCTCCACCGGTCAGCCCAAGGGCGTGATGCTGGAGCACGGGGGCCTTTCGAACCTGGTGCGCTCGTTCGTGGAGTCGTACGCGCCCACGGCGAAGGACCGGATGCTGCCGCTCACGTCGGTGGCCTCCGCCAGCTTCGTGGGCGAAATCCTCCCGCTGCTGTGCACGGGCGGCGCGCTGGTGCTGCCCACCGAGGATGAGATCCTCGACCAGGAGAAGCTCTTCCAGCTCATCACCCGCCACACCGTCACCATCGTGAGCACCGTGCCCGCGGTCATCGCGGGACTCAACGCGCGCCTGGAGGAGCTGCCGCCCCTGCGGCTGGTCCTCTCCGGCGGCGAGGCGCTGGTGGCCAGCGACGTGGAGAAGCTGCTCGCCACGACGCCGGTGGTGAACGGCTACGGCCTCACGGAGACGACGGTGTGCACGACCTACCACCGGATGGCGGTGGAGGACCTCCAGGGCCACGCGTGGGTGCCCATCGGCCGGCCCATCATCAACACGGACGTGTACGTGCTGGACGCGGAGCGCAACCTGCTGCCCGTGGGCACGCCCGGCGAGCTGTACGTGGGCGGACTGGGGCTGGCGCGCGGCTACTGGAGCCGGCCGGAGCTCACCGCCGAGCGCTTCGTCGAAAATCCGTTCCACCCGGGCGAGCGGCTCTACCGCACGGGCGACCGCGCGCGCTGGCTGCCGGATGGCGTGCTGACGTTCCTGTCCCGCGCGGATGATCAGGTGAAGATCCGCGGCTTCCGCATCGAATTGGGTGAGGTGGAGGCCGCCGTGCGCCGCCACCCCGCCGTGCGCGACGCGTTCCTGATGGCGCGCGAGGACTCGCCGGGCGACAAGCGGCTGGTCGCGTACCTGGTGCTGTCGGAGCCCGCGCCCACGCACACGGACCTGAGCACCTTCCTCGCGGAGGCGCTGCCGCCGTACATGCTGCCGTCCGCGTACGTGCCGCTGTCCGCGCTGCCCCTGTCCACGAACGGCAAGGTGGACACCAAGGCGCTGCCCGCGCCGGAGGGGGCCCGGCTCGCGTCCGCCGTGGCCTACGCCCAGCCGCAGAGCGCGGTGGAGCGCAGCGTGGCCGCCATCTGGCAGGCGGTGCTGAAGGTGGAGCGCGTGGGCCTGCACGACAACTTCTTCGAGCTGGGCGGCAACTCGCTGCTCATCGCGCAGGCGCACCGGCGGATGCGCGAGGAGCTGGGCGCGGACCTCGCGCTGGTGGACATGTTCAAGTTCACCACCGTGAGCGCGTTGGCCCAGCACCTGGCGAACAAGGGCGAGGACTCCGGCGCCGCCTCCCAGAAGATCAAGGACGAGGCGGAGCGCCGCAGGGCCGCCCAGGCACGGCGTCAGCAGACGCGCGGCCGTGGCAAGTAACCGACGACTTTCAAGGCACCCCAGGTTTCGAAGGACGGCTCCATGAGCACTGACACCCTCTCCGAAGTGGAAGGCATCGCGGTCATCGGCCTGGGCGGACGCCTGCCCGGCGCGAAGACCATCGCCGAGTTCTGGAAGAACCTCACCGGCGGCGTGGAGAGCATCACCTTCTTCACCGACGAGGAGCTCATCGCCGAAGGCGCGGACCCGGCCATGGTGCGCGCGCCCAACTACGTGAAGGCGCGCGGCACGCTGGGCGACACGGACCAGTTCGACGCGGCCTTCTTCGGCATGAACCCGCGCGAAGCGGCGCTGATGGATCCGCAGCACCGCGTCTTCCTGGAGTGCGCCTGGGAGTCCATGGAGCACGCGGGCTACAGCCCGGAGCGGCAGCCCGGCCGCGTGGGCGTGTTCGGCGGCATGAGCATGAACACGTACCTGCTCTCCAACCTGTACTCGCACCTGGCGCACGTCGCGTCGGTGGAGAGCCTCCAGGCGTCCATCGGCAACGACAAGGACAGCCTGACGACGGAGGTCGCGTACCGGATGGACCTGAAGGGCCCGGCCGTCACGGTCCAGTCCTCGTCCTCCACGTCGCTCACCTGCATCCACTACGCCTGCCAGAGCCTGCTGTCGTTCGAGTGCGACATGGCCCTGGCCGGCGGCGTGTCCATCCACTTCCCGGAGAAGGCGGGCTACCTGTACCACGAGGGTGGCACCACGGCGCCGGACGGCCACTGCCACACCTTCGACGCGGAGGCCGAGGGGTTCGTCGCCGGCCACGGCGCGGCGGTGGTGACGCTCAAGCGCCTGTCGGATGCGCTCAAGGACGGGGACACCGTCTATGCCGTCGTGCGCGGCTCGGCGGTGAACAACGACGGTTCGCAGAAGGTCAGCTACATGGCCCCGGCCGTCGCGGGGCAGGCGGAGGTCATCGCGCTGGCGCAGGCGGTGGCCAACGTGGAGCCGGACACCATCGGCTACGTGGAGGCCCACGGCACCGCGACCAAGGTGGGCGACCCCATCGAGGTGGCGGCGCTCACGCAGGCGTTCCGCCAGGGCACGGACAAGAAGAACTTCTGCGCGCTGGGGTCGGTGAAGAGCAACATCGGGCACCTGGACTCGGCGGCGGGCGCGGTGGGCTTCATCAAGGCGGCCCTGTCGCTGCACCACAAGCAGATCGTCCCCAGCCTCAACTTCAAGACGCCCAACCCGGCGTGCGACTTCCCCAACAGCCCGTTCTACGTGAACACGGAGCTGCGCGACTTCCCGAAGGGCGCCACGCCGCGCCGCGCGGGCGTCACGTCGCTGGGCATGGGCGGCACCAACGCGCACGCCATCCTGGAAGAGGCGCCGGAATTGCCCGCCACCGACAAGCCCCGGCGCCCCGCGCAGGTGGTGCTGCTGTCGGCGCGCACGGAGGCCTCCCTGGAGGTCGCCACGGACCGGCTGGCCGCGCACCTCAAGGAGCACCCGGCCACGGAGCTGGCGGACGTGGCGTACACGCTCCAGTTGGGCCGCAAGCGCTTCGGCAAGCGGCGCGCGGTGGTGGCGCGCACGACGGCGGACCTGGTCGCGGCGCTGGAGGAGCGCACGCCGGGCCGCGTGTTCAGCGGCACCGCGGAGAACAGCGGCCGTCCGGTGATGTTCATGTTCTCCGGGCAGGGCTCGCAGTACGTGGAGATGGGCAAGGGCCTGTACGAGTCAGAGCCCCTCTTCCGCGCCCAGGTGGACACCTGCGCGGAGAAGCTCAGGCCGCACCTGGGCCTGGACCTGCGCACCGTGCTGTACCCGTCCGCGGAGTCGCGCGAGCTGGCCTCGGAGCGCCTCAAGCAGACGGGCCTCACCCAGCCCGCGCTGTTCGTCATCGAGTACGCGCTCGCGAAGCTCTGGGAGTCCTGGGGCGTGACGCCGCACGCGATGGTGGGCCACAGCATCGGTGAGTACGTGGCCGCGTGCCTCGCGGGCGTCTTCACCCTGGACGACGCGCTGGCGCTGGTCGCCGCGCGCGGCCGCCTGATGCAGTCGCTGCCCACGGGCGCGATGCTCGCGGTGTCCCTGCCCGAAGAGCACGTGACGCCGATGCTGCCCGCGGGCCTGTCCGTGGCGGCGGTGAACAGCCCGTCCACCTGCGTCGTCGCCGGCCCCACCCCGCTGGTGGACGCGTTCGTGGAGACGCTCAAGCTGCAAGGCATCAACAGCTCGCGGCTGCACACGTCGCACGCGTTCCACTCCGCGATGATGGACCCCATCCTGGACGCCTTCCGCGAGGCGGTGCGCAAGGTGGCCCGGCAGGCGCCGAAGAAGCCGTACCTGTCCAACGTCACCGGCACCTGGGTGACGTCCGAGGAGGCCACGAGCCCGGACTACTGGGCCAAGCACCTGCGCGGCGCGGTGCGCTTCGCGGACGGCGTGGCGGAGCTGATGAAGGAGTCGGACGCCATCCTGCTGGAGGTCGGCCCGGGCAACACGCTGGCCACGCTGGCGCGGCAGCATCCGGACAAGGGCGCGCGGCATGCGCTGCTCAACTCGCTGCGCCACCCGAAGGAGCAGCACGCGGACCTGGACTACGCGCTGGGCACGCTGGGCCGGCTGTGGCTGGAGGGCGTGGAGGCGGACTGGGACGCGTTCCGGGGCGAGGAGCGCCGCCGCCGCATCGCGCTGCCCACGTCCCCCTTCGAGCGTCAGCGCCACTGGGTGGACCCGCGCAAGGAGACCCCTGCCGTCGATGGCGAGCGCGCCGAGTGGGTGTCCGCGGATCAGAAGCAGCCCGTGGCCCGCTGGTTCTACCTGCCGTCGTGGCAGCGCTCCCTGCCGCCCCCGAAGAGCGCCTGGAGCGAGAAGAAGGCCTCCTGGTGGCTGTTCCTGCCCGACGAGGCGGAAGGTCTGGGCGCGCGGCTCGCGCTGAAGCTGGGCGAGGCCGGACAGGACGTGCTGCGCATCACCCCGGGCGCCGTCACGTCGAAGCGCGACGAGCACCACTGGACGCTGGCGCTGGGCGGTGAAGGCACGCTGCTGGAGGCGCTCACCGCGCAGGGCCGCGCGCCGGACCACGTCCTGCACCTGGGCACGCTGGGCGTGGGCGACGCGCAGGGTGAGCCGGACTTCGAGTCCGCGCTGGGCAAGGGCTTCCTGGGCCTGATGGGGCTGGCGCAGGCCCTGGGCCGTCAGCCGGGGACGCGGCCGGTGTCGCTGGTCGCCGTCACGAACCGCATGCAGTCGCTGGGCGAGGAAGCGCCGAACCCGGAGCTGGCCACGGTGCTGGGCCCGGTGCGCGTGATTCCGCAGGAGTACAGCCACCTGTCCGCCAAGGCCGTGGACCTGCGCCTGCCTCCGCCCGGGAGCTGGCAGGAGACGGCGCTGGTGGAGGCCCTGCTGTCCGAGGCCGCCACGCCGTCCCGGCAGGAGAACGTCATCGCCTACCGTGGCGGCGCGCGCTGGGTGCAGACGTTCGAGTCCATTCCGGCGAATGCTCCCCGCGCCGCGCAGATTCCGCTGCGCGAGGGCGGCGTGTACCTGCTCATCGGCGGCTTCGGCACGCTGGGCTTCGCGCATGCGAAGTCCCTGGCGAAGCGGGTGAAGGCGAAGCTGGTGCTCGCGGGCCGCACGGGCCTGCCGGAGCGCGCGCAGTGGGACGCGCACCTCGCGGCGAACCCGGAGGACGACGCGGTGGCACGCCGCATCCTCCAGGTGCTCGCGCTGGAGGCGCTGGGCGCGGAGGTCCTCACCGTCTCCGCGGACGCGGCCAACAAGGTCCAGGTGCAGGCCGCGGTGGACGCGGCCGCGGCGCGCTTCGGCGCGCTGCACGGCGTGGTGTTCGCGGCCGGTGACGTGGGCCAGGCCCTGTTCCGGGCCATCCCGGACACCCGGCCGGAGGACGTGCGCGACACCTTCCACGGCCGCGTGCGCGGGCTGTACGCGCTGGAGGAGGCGCTGCGCGGACGCCCGCTGGACTTCTGCCTGCTGTCGTCGTCGCTGGCGGCGGTGCTGGGCGGCCTGGGGCTGGCGTCGTACGCGGCGGCCACGTCCTTCATGGACGCCTTCGCCACGAAGCAGTCCCAGACGACGCCGGTGCCGTGGATGAGCGTGGGCTGGGACGCGTGGAAGTTCGAGTCCCGCGCCGAGGGCACGCAGAGCCCGTTCGGCGCGCTGGCCATCACCCTCTCCGAGGGAGAGGACGCCTTCGAGCAGCTCTTCCAGCTGGGCGCTGTGTCCCACGTGGCGGTGTCCACGAGCAACCTGCGCGCCCGCGCGCGCAAGTGGTCGCAGCCGGCGGCCTCGCAGGAGGCAGCGGCGGCGAAGCAGGACGTGGGTTCGTCCCTGGGCACCACGCCCCGGCCCACGCTCCAGAACGCGTACGTGCCGCCGCGCGACGCGCTGGAGGAGCAGATCGCCCACCTGTGGGAGACGACGCTCGGCATCGCGCAGGTGGGCGTGCACGACAACTTCTTCGAGCTGGGTGGCAACTCGCTGGTGGGCGTGAAGCTGATTGCCCGCGTGCGCGAACAGTTCGGCGTCGCGCTGCCGGCCGTCACCCTCTACGAAGGCCCCACCGTGGGCGCGCTGGCGAAGCTGCTTAAGGCCGCCAGCGGCACCGAGGACGCGGAAGCCACACCCGAAGACACCGAGGCGCTCAGCCGTGGAGAGCGCCGCCGCGCCCGCCGCGCGAGCCGCCGGGGCGACGGCGCCTCCGACGAGGAGCCGTAGTCCCCCTCCCGCACCCCTTTCGTTGAAGAGCACACCCCATGTCCTCTGACTCGAACATCGACGCGCAGGCCATCGCCATCGTCGGCATGGCCGGACGTTTCCCCGGCGCACCCGACCTCGACACCTTCTGGAAGAACCTGCGCGAAGGCGTGGAGTCCATCCAGCCCGTGCCGGACGCGGAGCTGGAGAAGCTGGGCGTGGACCCCGTCCTGCGCAAGGACCCGCGCCACGTGAAGGCCAGCGCCGCGCTGGAGGGCATGGAACTGTTCGACGCGGGCTTCTTCGGCTTCACGCCCCGCGAGGCGGAGCTGATGGATCCGCAGCACCGCGTCTTCCTGGAGTGCGCGTGGGAGGCGCTGGAGAAGGCGGGCCACACGCCAGAGGGCTTCGACGGCTCCATCGGCGTGTTCGCGGGCGCGTCCACCAACACGTACCTGGTGTTCCACCTGGTCCCCAACTTCGACCAGTTGAGCGGCATGGACCAGGTGCAGGTGGACGTGAGCAACGGCGGGGACTTCCTGGCCACGCGCGTCGCGTACAAGTTGAACCTGCGCGGGCCCAGCTACTCCATCACCAGCGCGTGCTCCACGTCGCTGGTGGCCACGCACGCGGCCTGCCAGAGCCTGCTCAATGAAGAGTGCGACGTCGCGCTCGCGGGCGGCGTGTCCGTGCACGTGAAGCACCCGGAGGGCTACCCCTTCGTGCCCGGCGGCATCGTGTCCCCGGACGGCCACTGCCGCGCGTTCGACGCGAAGGCGGAGGGCACGGTGTTCGGCAGCGGCGTGGGCGTGGTGGTGCTCAAGCGGCTGGCGGACGCCATCGAGGACGGCGACCACATCCACGCCATCATCAAGGGCTCGGCCATCAACAACGACGGCGCGCTGAAGGTGGGCTTCACCGCCCCCAGCGTGGAGGGACAGGCCACCGTCATCAGCGAGGCCCTGGGCGCCGCGGGCGTGCCCCCGGAGAGCATCGGCTACCTGGAGGCGCACGGCACCGGCACGAAGATGGGCGACCCCATCGAGGTGCGCGCGCTCAACAAGGCGTTCAAGTTCCGCTCCGCCGCCGCGAAGGCGAATCCTCCGAAGATCCCGGTGGGCTCGCTCAAGAGCAACATCGGGCACCTGGCCAACGCGGCCGGCGTCTCCAGCCTCATCAAGGCCGTGCTGACGCTGGAGCACCGCCAGATTCCGCCCAGCCTCCACGTGACGGAGGTGAACCCGGAGATTCCGTTCGCGGGTGGCCCCTTCTTCGTCAACACGAAGCTCACCGACTGGCAGGCGAACCCCAAGCACCCGCGCCGCGCGGGCGTCAGCTCCTTCGGCGTGGGCGGCACCAACGCGCACGTCGTGCTGGAAGAGGCCCCCACGCTGCCCGCGTCCGGGGCCTCGCGGCCCACGCAGTTGCTGGTGCTGTCCGCGAAGAGCGACGCGGCGCTGGACGCGGCGACGCGCAACCTGGCCGCGCACCTGAAGGCGCATCCCGAGCAGCCGCTCTCCGACGTGGCCTTCACGCTGCAGACGGGCCGGCAGGCGATGGGCAGGCGGCGCGTGCTGGTGTGCCGCGACCGGGACGACGCGCTGGCCGCGCTGGAGGTGGAGGGTGGCCCCCGCCTGTGGACGCAAGCGCCGGACGTGCAGGAGCGGCCGGTGGCGTTCCTGTTCCCCGGTCAGGGTTCGCAGTACGTGGGCATGGCGCGCGACCTGTACGCGTCCGAGCCCACGTTCAAGAAGCACCTGGACGCGTGCGCGGAGAAGCTGACGCCGCACCTGGGCCTGGACCTGCGCACGGTGCTCTTCCCGGAGGCCTCGAAGGCGGAGGCCGCGACGCAGGCGCTGTCGCGCACGGAGCTGACGCAGCCCGCGCTCTTCGTCGTCGAGTACGCGCTCGCGAAGCTGTGGATGGCGTGGGGCGTGAAGCCCTCCGCGATGCTGGGTCACAGCATCGGTGAGTACGTGGCCGCGTGCCTCGCGGGCGTGTTCTCGCTGGAGGACGCGCTGGCGCTGGTCGCCGCTCGCGGCAAGCTGATGCAGGGGCTGCCCGCGGGCGCGATGCTGTCCGCGCGCATGGAGGAGTCCGCGCTGAAGCCGCTGCTGACGGGCGGACTCGCCGTGGCGGCCGTCAACGCGCCGGGCTTCACCGTGGTCGCGGGCCCCACCGACGCGGTGGACGCACTCCAGGCGAAGCTGGAGGCGCAGGGCGTGGAGGTGTCGCGGCTGCACACGTCGCACGCGTTCCACTCCTCGATGATGGACCCCATCCTCGCGCCCTTCACGGAGCGCGTGCGGCAGGTGAAGCTCAACGCCCCCTCCCTGCCCTTCCTGTCCAACGTGACGGGCACGTGGATTGAAGCCGCGCAGGCGACGGACCCGGGCTACTGGGCCACGCACCTGCGTCAGGCGGTGCGCTTCTCCGCCGGGTTGCAGGAGCTGTCGCGCAAGTGGCCGCAGGCGGCCTTCCTGGAGGTCGGTCCCGGCACGGTGCTGGCGACGCTGGCGAAGCAGCAGCCGGGCGCCGAAGGCCGCGTCCTGGTCAGCTCCACGCGCCACCCGCGCGAGCAGTCCTCGGACCTCCCGGTGCTGCTGGGCGCGCTGGGCCGGCTGTGGCTGGGCGGCGTGTCGGTGGACTGGAAGGGCTTCTCCGCCAACGAGCAGCGCCGCCGCGTGCCGCTGCCCACGTACCCGTTCCAGCGCGAGCGCTACTGGATTGAAGCGAAGCCCCTGGGCTCCGGCACCCGCGCGGAGTCCCCCGCGTCGCTGACGAAGCGCACGGACGTGGCGGACTGGTTCTACGCGCCGTCGTGGAAGCTCGCGCCCCTGCCCCGCGCGAAGGCCCGGGAAGAGGCCGGCGCGGGCTGGCTGGTGTTCGCGGACGACACGGGCGTGGCGGATGCGCTGGCGCCGAAGCTGGGTGACACCGTGTTCCGCGTGGTTCCGGGCGCGCAGTTCGAGCAGCGAGCGGACGGCACGTACACGGTGGATCCGAGGCGCCGCGAGGACTACTGCGCGGTGCTGGAGTCGCTGAAGAAGCAGGGCCGCACGTTCGCGAACGTGGTGCACCTGTGGAGCCTGTCGCGCGAACCCCTGGCGTCGGACGCGGCGCTGGAGCTGGGCTTCCACAGCCAGCTCTTCCTCGCCCGGGCGCTGGGCGACGTGGGCCACCTGGAGCCCCTCACGTGGTCCGTGGTGACGAGCCGCTCGGCGCGCGTGGAACAGGCGGACGAGCAGCTTCCGGAGCAGGCGCTGCTCGTGGGCCCTACGCGCGTGCTGCCCCAGGAGTATCCGCACCTCACCTGCCGCTTCGTGGACGTGGTGCCCGGGGACGCGGGCGCGGTGGCGGACCGGCTGGCGGCGGAGCTGCGTGCGGAGGCGCGTGACGCGGTGGTGGCCCTGCGCGGCCGTCAGCGCTGGGTGCAGACCTTCGAGCCCGTGCGTCTGGAGGCCGGCGGTCCGGAGGTGCTTCGCGACGGCGGCGTGTACCTCATCACCGACGGCCTCACCGGCATCGGCCATGCGCTCGCGTCCGAGCTGGCGACGGTGCACCACGCGAAGCTGCTCCTGGTGGAGACGGCGGACTTCCCCAGCCGGGGTCAGTGGACCGCGTGGATGGAGAAGCAGGGCGTGGACGACGCCGTCACCCGCCGCATCCAGCGCGCGCTGGCGTTGGAGCGCACCGGCGTGGAGCTGCTGGTGCTGCCCGCGGCGCTCACCGACGTGGAATCCATGAAGGGCGTGGTGGACGCGGCGCTCGCGCGCTTCGGCCGCATCGACGGTGTCATCCACGCGGCGGGCGGCATGCAGGGCGCCACGCTGGGCACCATCGCGGAGACCGGGCCAGCCGAGTGCGACTGGCACTTCCGTCCCCAGGTCCACGGCGTGCAGGTGCTGCGGAAGGTGCTGCCCCCGGAGGGCCCCGCATTCTGCCTCCTCGTCTCCTCGCTGTCGTCGGTGCTGGGCGGCCTGGGCCAGGTGGCGCAGGCGTCCGCCAGCGCCTTCATGGATGCCTTCGCGGAAGGGCTCAGCGAGACGTCCGCCTACCCGTGGCTCAGCGTGGACTGGGACGCGTGGCAGTTCGCGGACGCCCGCGCGATGGAGGAGGTCAGCCCCGCGCTGGCCCGCTTCGCCATCCAGCCCACAGAAGGGTTGGAGGCGCTGCGCCGCGCGCTCTCGCAGGGGGAAGGCGGACAGCTCGCCATCTCCACCGGCGACCTGAGCGCGCGCCGCCGCCAGGGACCGCGCCCCACGAAGAAGGACGCGGGCCGCAAGGACGCGGCGCCCGGCAAGCACGGGCGGCCGTCCATCCTCACGCCCTTCGTCGCGGCGACCACGGAGCTGGAGAAGACGGTCGCGGGCATCTGGGAGCAAGTGCTGGGCATCCACGGCATCGGCATCCACGACAACTTCTTCGAGCTGGGCGGGCACTCGCTCTTGGCCACGCAGCTGCGCAACCACATCCACGCGGTGCTCAAGGTGGACCTGTCGCTGCGCGGCCTCTTCGAGACGCCCACCGTGGCCGGGGTCGCCGGACGCGTGGAGCAGGAGCTGGGCAAGCGCGCGGCCTCCACGGAGAAGCCCATCGCGGAGCGCCTGCGCACCGCGTTCCCCACCGAGCGCCCCGCGCTGATGACGGAGTACCTGCGCCACCACATCTCCGAGGGGCTGCGCATCCCCTTGGAGAAGCTGCCCGCGGACGGAAGCCTCAAGGGACATGACCTGCACGCGCTGGGCGCGGAGCTGGAATACGACCTGCGGCAGGACTTCAAGTTCCAGCTCTACCCGCACGAGGTGCAGGCGCACCCGTCCATCCCGGAGCTGTCGAAGTACCTGCTCGTGGAGATGGACCGGCTGACGAACCCGCAGCGCTTCGCGGAGGGCAAGCCGCTGTCCGCCTATCCGCTCAAGCCCTACCGCGCGCAGGGCACCGGCAAGGCGCGCACCGACACCGCGAAGAAGAACCCGCCGATGGTGTTCGTGCACTCCAGCCCTCGCGCGGGCTCCACGCTGTTCCGCGTGATGCTCGCGGGACATCCCCGGCTGTTCTGCCCGCCGGAGGTGAACCTGCTCTTCTTCGAGAGCATGCGCGAGTGGCGCGAGAACATCGGCTTCGGCAGCGAGATGGAGTGGACCACGGGCGGTCTGCAGTGGGCCTTCATGGAGCTGGAGAAGCTGGACTCCGGCGCCGGTGCCGCGCTGGTGGACAGGCTGGTCGCGGAGGACGCCTCCGCGCAGGACGTCTACCGCCGCCTCCAGGAGAAGTCCGCGCCCCGGCTGCTCGTGGACAAGACGCCCACGTACGCCATGGACGTGGAGACGCTCCAGCGCGCGGAGCAGATGTTCGAGGGCAACAAGTACATCTACCTCTACCGGCACCCGCTGCCGGTGATGGAGTCCATCCTCCGGATGCGCTTCGACCGCCTCTTCGCCGCCGGCCTCTTCGGCGACGCGGACGTGGACCCCTACGTGGTGGCGGAGACGGTGTGGGCGCTGTCCAACCGGAACCTGCTCAACTTCTTCGACGGCATCGGCCGCGAGCGCTGCCACTGGGTGGCGTACGAGGACCTGGTCGCGGATCCGACGAAGGTGATGACCGGCGTGTGTGACTTCCTGGGCCTGCCCTACGACGAGCGCATGGTCCAGCCGTACGACGGCAAGAAGGACCGGATGATGGGCGGGCTGGGCGACCCCAACATCCTCCAGCACCAGGGCATCGAGAAGAAGCTGGGCGAGTCCTGGAAGCGCATCAAGTGGCCCCGCGCGTTCGACGCCTCCACCCACGCGGTGATTCAGCGGCTGGGCTACTCCGTGGAGGGCGCGACGCCCGCCCCGGCGCCCACGCCGGTGGTCCCCGAGGCGAAGAAGAAGGTGACCGCCGCGGAGGCCGAGAAGCTGCTGGAGAACATGGATCAGCTGTCGGACGAACAGGTGGCGGAGCTGCTCGCGGTGCTGGAAGACGCGGGCGGCGGTGGCACGGGTGGCGGTAGCAGCGACGAGGAAGCAACCGGATCATGACGTTGACGCCCGAAGAGAAGCGAGCCCGGCTGGCCCAGCTCCTGAAGGACAAGACGCGCCCCGCTGGGAAGCAGGCGCCCCTGTCCTTCGCGCAGGAGCGGATGTGGTTCCTGGACAAGTGGAGCCCCGGCAGCGCGGCGTTCCACATGCCCACCGCGGTGCGCCTGTCCGGCACCGTGGACACGGCCGCGCTGGGCCGGGCCCTGGCCCTGCTGGTGGAGCGGCATGAAACGCTGCGCACCACCTTCCAGGAGCGCGACGGTCAGGCGATGCAGATCATCGCCGCCACCGGTGAAGTCCCGCTGGAGGTGATGGACCTCCAGGGCCTGCCGGAGTCCGAGCGCGAGGAGGAGGCCCAGCGGCGCGTGGTGCGGCTCGCGCAGCAGCCCTTCAGCCTGGAGCAGGGCCCGCTGTTGCGCGCGGTGCTGATGCTGCTGGGCGGCGGCGAACAGGTGCTGCTGGTGGATCAGCACCACATCGTCTCCGACGGCTGGTCCATGGGCGTGCTCGTGCACGAGCTGGCGATGACGTACCGCGCGTGCCTGGAGGGCCAGCCCCCGCCGCTCAACGCCCTGCCGCTGCAATACGCGGACTGGGCCGTGTGGCAGAAGGACTGGCTCCAGGGCGCGGAGCTGGAGCGGCAGCTCACGTACTGGAAGGGCCGGCTCAACCCGCACGCCCTGCTGGAGCTGCCGGCGGACAAGCCGCGTCCAGCGCTGATGAGCTCCAAGGGCGCTCGGAAGGTGATGCACCTGTCCAGCCCCCTCACCCAGGCGCTCAAGGCGCTGGGCCAGCGCGAGGGCCGCACGCTCTTCGTCACGCTGCTGTCGGCCTTCAACGTGCTCCTGTCGCGCTACACCGGACAGGAGGACGTGGTGGTGGGCACGCCCATCGCGGGCCGTCCGCGCGCGGAGGTGGAGGGGCTCATCGGCCTGTTCGTGAACATGCTGGCGCTGCGGACGGACCTGTCCGGCAAGCCGTCCTTCCGCGAGCTGATGGGCCGCGTGCACGAGTCCACGCTGGACGCGTACGCGCACCAGGACATCCCCTTCGAGCGGTTGGTGGACGCGCTCAAGCCTGAACGGCACCTGAGCCACACGCCCATGTTCCAGGTGATGTTCGTCCTCCAGAACGCGCCCATGCCGGCCCTGGAGGCCCCGGGCCTGGTGATGGAGGCGAAGCCGGTGGACACCGGCACGACGAAGTACGACCTGTCCCTGCTGCTGGTGGACCTGCCGCAGGGCCTGCGCGTCATCGCCGAGTACAGCACCGACCTCTTCGAGCCGGCCACGGCCGAGCGGCTGCTCGCGCACTACCAGACGCTGCTGGAGGCCATCGTCGTCCAGCCGGACGTGTCCATCTCCCGGCTGCCGCTGCTCCCCGACACCGAGCGCCACCGCGTGCTCCAGGAGTGGAACGACACCACCGTCGCCCATCCGCCCGAAGCGACGCTCACGTCGCTCATCGAGGCGCAGGTCGCGCGCACGCCGGACGCGGTGGCCCTGGAGTTCGAGGGCACGCGCCTCACCTACCGGGAGCTGGATGCCCGCGCCAACCAGCTCGCACACGCCCTGCGCAAGCACGGCGTGGGGCCGGAGGTCCGCGTGGGCCTGTGCGTGGAGCGCTCGCTGGAGATGGTGGTGGGCCTGCTGGGCACGCTCAAGGCGGGCGGCGCCTACGTGCCCCTGGATCCGGGCTATCCGCAGGAGCGCCTGGGCTGGATGTTGGAGGACGCCCGGCCCCCCGTGCTGCTGGTGCAGGAGCGGCTCCTGTCGCGGCTGCCGGCCACGGACGCGAAGGTGGTGGCGCTGGACACGGGCTGGGAGGCGATTGCCCGCGAGCCCACCACCGCGCCCGCGCCGCTCGCCACGCCGGATTCGCTGGCGTACATCATCTTCACGTCCGGCAGCACGGGCCGTCCCAAGGGCGCGATGAACGCGCACGGGCCGGTGTGCAACCGCCTGCTGTGGATGCAGTCCGCGTACCGGCTCACGCCGGCCGACGTGGTGCTCCAGAAGACGCCCTTCAGCTTCGACGTGTCGGTGTGGGAGTTCTTCTGGCCGCTGATGACCGGCGCGAAGCTCGTCGTCGCGAAGCCCGGCGGACACCAGGACCCGGCGTACCTGACAGCGCTCATCACGTCCGCGTCCGTCACCACGCTGCACTTCGTGCCCTCCATGCTCCAGGCGTTCCTGGAGGAGCCGGACGTGGCCGGGTGCACGTCGCTGAAGCGCGTGGTGTGCAGCGGCGAGGCCCTGCCCCTGGAGCTGAAGGAGCAGTGCCTGCGAATGCTGCCCGGCGCGGGGCTGCACAACCTGTACGGCCCCACGGAAGCGGCGGTGGACGTCACCTTCCACGCGTGCCAGCCGAACGACGGGCGCAGGTCCGTGCCCATTGGCCGGCCGGTGGACAACACGCAGATCCGCATCCTGGACGCCGAGTTGCAGCCGGTGCCGCAGGGCGCGGCGGGCGAGCTGTACATCGGCGGCGTGCAGGTGGGCCGGGGCTATCTGGCGCGGCCCTCGCTCACCGCCGAGCGATTCATCCCGGATCCGTACGCGACGGCGCCGGGCGCGCGCATGTACCGCACGGGCGATGTGGCGCGGTGGCTGCCGGACGGCGAGGTCGAGTACCTGGGCCGCGCGGACTTCCAGGTGAAGATCCGCGGCCTGCGCATCGAGCTGGGTGAAATCGAGGCCTCGCTGGAGAAGCACCCATCGGTGAAGCAGGCGGTGGTGCTCGCGCGCGAGGACCGGCCGGGCCAGAAGCGGCTGGTGGCATACGTCACCGGCCGGGACGCTGCGCCGGAGGCGGGCGCGCTGCGTGCGTTCCTGCTGGAGCGGTTGCCCGAGTACATGGTGCCGTCCAACGTCGTGGTGCTGGAGCGCATGCCGCTCAGCCCCAACGGCAAGGCGGACCGCAAGGCATTGCCGGCACCGGAGTTGGGGGGCGCGGATCCTTCGCGGCCCTTCGTGGCGCCGGGGACGGCCATCGAGCAGCAGATCGCCCAGGCGTGGAAGGACCTGCTGCACGTGGAGCGGGTGGGCCTGGACGACCCGTTCTTCGAGCTGGGTGGCAACTCGCTGCTCGCGCTCCAGTTGCACCGTCGGTTGACGGCGGAGCTGGGCGTGAAGCTGGCACTGACGGACCTCTTCCAGTACCCCACCGTGCGGGCGCTGGCGACGCGGCTGTCGCGTCGGGAGGAGCAGCCCTCGGAGGACGCGGCGCAGTCGGGCCGTTCCCGGGCCGAGGCGCGACGCACGGTGAACCGCCGAGCGGTGGGGGGCCGCGGTCGGGCGGAGACGACGGACGGAGACGCGGATGAGTGACGCAGTGGGTGGTGGTGAGGAGCGCATCGCGATCGTCGGCCTGTCCGGCCGCTTTCCGGGGGCCCGGGACCTGGAGGGGTTCTGGGAGATGCTGCGGCGCGGAGGCGATGCGCGCCGGGTGCCCACGGACGCGGAGCTGGACGAGGCGGGCGTGCCGCAGGCCCTGCGCGCCCATCCCCAGTGGGTGCGCTCCAGCTACGTGCTGGACGGCGCGACGGACTTCGACGCGGGCCTCTTCGGCTACAGCCCGCGCGAAGCGGAGTTGATGGATCCGCAGCAGCGCATCTTCATGGAGTGCGCGTGGGAGTCGTTGGACAACGCCGGCTATGATCCGGGCCGCTTCAAGGGCGCGGTGGCCGTCTACGCCAGCGTGAGCCTGAGCTCCTACCTGCTGCGCGCGTTGATGCGGCAGCCGGACCTGATGGACGCGGCGGGCTCGTTCGGCGTGATGCTGGCCAACGACAAGGACTACGTGGCGACGCGCGTGTCCCACCGGCTGAACCTGCGCGGCCCCGCCGCCACGGTGCAGACGGCGTGCTCCAGCTCGCTCGTGGCGCTCCATCTGGCGTGCCAGAGCCTGCTGTCGGGCGAGAGCGACATGGCGCTCGCGGGCGGCGCGTCCGTGTCCTTCCCGCAGACGGCGGGCTACCTGTACCAGGAGGGGATGATCTTCTCGCCGGACGGGTACTGCCGCGCTTTCGACGCGAAGGCGCACGGCACCGTGCGTGGCGCGGGCGCGGCGGTGGTGGTGCTCAAGCGGCTGTCGGACGCGCTCAAGGACGGCGACACCCTCCACGGCGTGCTCCTGGGCACGGCGGTGAACAACGACGGCGCGGGCAAGGTGGGCTTCACCGCGCCGAGCGTGGAGGGACAGGCCGCCGTCATCGCGGAGGCGCTCGCCATCTCCGGCGTGAGGCCCGACGACATCCAGTACGTGGAGGCCCACGCCACGGGCACCCCGCTGGGCGACCCCATCGAAGTGGCCGCGCTCAACCAGGCGTTCGGAGGCACGGAGACGGGCTCGAAGCGCGTGGCGCTGGGTTCGCTCAAGGCCGCCATCGGCCACCTGGATGCGGCGGCCGGCATCGCGGGCGTGGTGAAGACGGTGCTCGCGATGGAGCACCGCGAGCTTCCCGCGAGCCCCCACTTCCAGCAGGCCAACCCGGTCATCGACTTCGACGGTGGGCCGTTCTTCGTGCCCTCCGAGCCCCGGCCGTGGGTGGCCCAGGACGGGCCGCGCCGCGCGGGCGTGAGCGCCTTCGGCATTGGCGGCACCAACGCGCACGTCATCCTGGAGGAGGCCCCCAAGGCGCCCGCCCCCGCTCCGTCGCGCCGCGTGTGGCACGTGCTGCCGCTGTCGGGCCGCACGCCCGCCGCGCTGGAGGACGCCACGGCCCGGCTGGCCGCGCACCTGGACGCGAACCCCACCCTGCCCCTGGCGGACGTGGCCTACACGCTCCAGTCAGGCCGCCACGCGCACGAGCACCGCCGCGCGGTGGTGGTCCGCGACACCGCCGACGCCCGGGCCGCGCTGAAGGACGCGCGCCGGTTGCTGGGAGGCGCGGGCACGAACACGCGCAGGCCCGTGGTGTTCCTCTTCTCCGGCCAGGGTTCGCAGTACGTGGACATGGGCCGGGGCCTGTACGAGCAGGAGCCCACGTTCCGCGCGGAGGTGGACGCCTGCGCACAGAAGCTCCAGCCGCACCTGGGCCTGGACCTGCGCACGGTGCTCTACCCGTCCCCGGACGGACGCGAGCAGGCCACGGAACAACTGCGCCGGACGTCCCTGACGCAGCCCGCGCTGTTCGTCATCGAGTACGCGCTCGCGAAGCTGTGGGCGTCGTGGGGCGTGACGCCGCAGGCGATGGTGGGCCACAGCATCGGTGAGTACGTGGCCGCGTGCCTGTCGGGCGTGTTCTCCCTGGACGACGCGCTGGCGCTGGTGGCCACGCGCGGCCGTCTCATGCAGTCGCTGCCCTCGGGCGCGATGCTGTCGGTGCGGATGACGCCCGAGGCCGTCCAGCCGCTGATGGACGCGCGCCTGTCCGTGGCGGCCGTCAACGCGCCGGGCTTCACCGTCGTCGCGGGCCCCACCGACGCGGTGGATGCGCTCCAGGCGAAGCTGGAGGGCCAGGGCGTGGAGGTGTCGCGCCTGCACACGTCGCACGCGTTCCACTCCGCGATGATGGACCCCATCGTGGAGGAGTTCCGCCAGGCGGTGCTCAAGGTCACGCGCAAGGCGCCGAAGGACCTCTACCTGTCCAACGTCACCGGCACCTGGGTGACGCCCGAGGACGCGACGAGCCCGGCGTACTGGGCCCGCCACCTGCGGGAGGCCGTGCGCTTCCAGGACTCGGCGGCGCAACTGCTGACCGACCCCGAGCACGTGTTCCTGGAGGTCGGTCCGGGCAACTCGCTGGCCACGTTGGTGCGCCGCAACGCCACCGAGGGCACCTTCCCGGCGATCCTCACGTCGCTGCCCTCCCCGCGAGACGCCGGCCAGGACGCGCTCACGCACGCCACGGACGCCGCCGCGAAGCTGTGGCTCGCGGGCGCGAAGTCGAACCTCTCCCGCGTCTACAAGGGCGAGGCGCGCCGCCGCATCCCCCTGCCCGCCTATCCCTTCCAGCGCGAGCGCTACGACCTGCTCAAGGGCCCGCCGCCCGCGCTTCCCCGCGCCTCCGCCGTCCCCGCGATGACCGCGACGGCGCAGGGCGTGGAGCTGTCCGTGCCCGTCTGGCCGCGCACGCGGGCCTCGCCCCAGGTGCCGTCGCTGACGGGCCAGCGCTGGCTGGTGCTGGAGGCGAACACGCCGGTCGCCGCGCGCGTGACGGAGCGCCTGCGCCTCGCGGGCGCGGACGTGGTGTCGCTCGTGGCGGGGACGGACGTGTCGGATCCGGTGACGCGGCGCTTCGCCGTGGATCCGTCCCAGCCCGAGGCCCTGAGCGAGCACCTGGAGCGCCTGCGCGGTGAGGACTGGACGCCCGCGCACATCGCGTACCTGTGGCCGCTGCTCAAGGAGCACCGCGCGCTGGAGGCGGGGCTGGAGACGTCCTTCCACGCGCTCCTCCAGGTGGCGAAGGCCGTGGGCCCTGGCGCGGCGAAGGCGCCGGTGACGCTGGACGTGGTGACCACCGGCGCGCAGGACGTCACGGGCGAGGAGCCGCTCGTGCCCTGGCAGGCCGCGAGCGTGGGCACGAGCCGCGTGCTGCCCCAGGAGTACCCGGGCCTCACCGTGCGCGCCGTCGACGTCACCTGGCCCGCGCCGGAAGAGGCCGCGTCCGGTCCGTGGCTGGAGCGACTGGTGACGGAGCTGTCGTCCGGCACGGAGCCGGTGGTGGCCCTGCGCGGGCCGTACCGCCACGTGGAGTCCTTCGAGCCCACCCCCGTCCCCGCGACCGGGGCGTCACAGCCGGACGCGCTCAAGGACGGCGGCGTCTACGTCATCGTCGGTGGCCTGGGCCGCGTGGGCTTCGCGCTCGCGGAGCAGCTCACGCAGGCGGTGAAGCCGAAGCTCGTCCTGATATCGCGCCGCACGCTGCCCGCGGCCGGAGAGTGGGACGCGTGGCTTGAAGGCCATGACGCCCAGGACCCGACGTCCAGGGCCATCGAGCGCGTGCGCACGCTGGAGAAGACAGGGGCGCAGGTGCTCGCGCTGCGCGCGGACGCGGGCGTGGCGGGCCAGCTCGACAAGGCGCTCCAGGTGGCGGAGGCGCAATTCGGCCACCTCGACGGCGTCTTCTACGCGGCGGGCGACGGCGGCATGGCCACGCGCATCGCCGTGGCCGAAGCCACGCACGAAGCCAACACCCCGCTGCTCGCGGGCCGGTTCGGGGGAGTGACCTACCTGGCGGAGGCCCTGGCGACGCGCAGCCCGGACTTCGTCGTGGTGCAGTCGTCCCTCACCGTGGTGCTGGGCGGCATGGCGGTCAGCGCGGTGGCGGCGGCGCACGCCGGAATGGACGCGGTGGCGGCGAAGCAGGCCCGGAGCGGCGGCACCCGCTGGTACACCGTGGACTGGGACGTGTGGGGCGTGGGCGAGGGCTTCCGTCCCGACGCCGTCATCGCCCCGGCCGAGGGCTTCCGCCTGCTGCGCGCGCTGCTCTCCCAGCCCACCGGCGGACGCTTCCTCGCGTCGCTCGGGTCGTTGGAGGCCCGGCTCCAGTTGGCGCGCGACGGCGCGGCGGCCACGCGCTCCGGCGCGAAGTCCGGTGGCCGGCATCCCCGGCCCCCGCTGCCCAACGCCTTCGTCGCCCCGCGTGACGAGACGGAGGAGCGCGTCGCCACCCTCTGGCAGGACCTGCTGGGCGTGGAGACGGTGGGCATCACCGACAACTTCTTTGAACTGGGTGGGCACTCGCTCCTGGGCGTGCAGCTGTTGTCGCGCATCCGGGAGGCCTTCCAGGTGGAGCTGTCCATGCGCGCCCTCTTCGAGTCCCCCACCGTGGAGGTGATGACGGTGGCCATCGTCGAAGCGAGCGCCAGCCAGCTCGACCCCGAAGACCTGGAAGCCATGCTCGCGGAGCTGGAGCAGAGCTGAAGTCCCCCTGGATTGCCCGGGCCCGCGCGCCCTGTCGTAGTACCGTGCGCGGGCCCCTGACCCCTCCTGCCAGAAGAGACGTGGAATGAGCCTTTCCCAACGCCTGACCATCACCCAGCCCATGCGGGTCTTCTGGCTCACCTGGTTCGGTCAGCTCATCTCGATCATCGGCTCCGGCCTCACCGCGTTCGGCGTGGGCGCCAAGGTGTTCCTGGACACGCGCTCCACCACGCAGTTCGCGATGCTGTCCTTCTTCGCGTTCGCGCCCATGGTGCTGCTGTCGCCGTTCGCGGGCGCGTTCGTGGACCGGTGGGACCGCCGCCGCGCGATGCTGCTGGCGGACCTGGGCAACGGCGCCAGCACGTTGATCATCTTCGCCATGGTGCTCGCCAGCAACCGGGGCCTGTTCGTGATCGAGGCCTGGCACTTCTACCTGCCCGTCGCCTTCGGGGCCTGCTTCGGGGCCTTCCGCTGGCCCGCCTTCTTCGCCACCATCACGCTGCTGGTGCCCAAGCAGCACCTGGGCCGCGCCAACGCCATGGCGGAGGTGGCCAGCGGCGCCAGCCAGATCCTCGCCCCCATTGTCGCGGGAGCGCTCATCGAAGCGGTGGGCCTCATCGGCGTGTTGACGGTGGACGTCGTCAGCTTCTCCTTCGCCGTGCTCACGCTGCTCATCGTCCGCTTCCCGCGCCCGCCCGTGTCCGCGGAGGGACAGCAGGGCAAGGGGTCGCTGATCGAGGAGATGAAGCAGGGCTGGAACTTCATCCGCTCGCGCCCGGGTCTGCTGGGCCTCTTGGCCTTCACCGCCGTGGCCTCGCTGTGCATGTCCCTGGTGATGTTGCTCATCACCCCGCTGGTGCTCGCCTTCACGGACATCTCCACGCTGGGCGGCATCGCGTCGGTGGCGGGCGTGGGCGCGCTGGTGGGCGCCATTGGCATGGGCGTGTGGGGAGGCCCCAAGAACCTGCTCCACGGCGTCCTGGGCTTCAACCTGCTGTCGGGCCTGGTGCTGTTCATGGCCGCGCCCGTGCCCAGCGTGCCCCTGGTGGCCGCCGCCGCCGCGCTCTACCTGTTCACCATGCCGCCGATGATGGCCGGCAGCCAGGCGTTCTGGCAGCGCAAGATTCCCGCGGACCTCCAGGGCCGCGCCTCCGCGGTGAAGCGCATGGTGCTGCTGTGCATCGCGCCGATCGGCGCCCTGATGGCGGGGCCGCTGGCGGACGGGCTCTTCGAGCCGGCCATGGCGCCCGGCGGCGCGCTCGCCGACAGCATGGGGCGCCTCCTGGGCGTGGGCCCGGGGCGCGGCATCGCGCTGCTCTTCATCTTCCTGGGCCTGGTGACGCTCGCCAACGTGGCGGTCGCGTGGCTGAACCCGCGCGTGCGCAACCTGGACCGGGAGGTTCCGGATGCCCTGCCGGACGTGCCCGTCGCCCAGCCGGAGGACACCTCCTCCAACACGCCGTCCACCCCCGCCGCCGGAGCCTCCGCGTCATGAGCGCCCTCTCCCAGGTCCTGCGAATGCTGCGCATGCTCCCGTCCGCCATGGCCGTGGCCACGCCCGGCCTGGGCCCGTGGCTCGCCCGCCGCCGGTGGCCGCGCGCCGAGGGCACCCTCACGCTGCCCGGCCTGCACGGCAAGGTGGAGGTGCTGCGCGACACGTGGGGCGTGCCGCACCTGTACGCGCAGGACGACCACGACCTGTTCTTCGCCCAGGGCTACGTGCACGGGCAGGACCGGCTGTTCCAGTTGGAGATGGGCCGGCGGCTGGTGGACGGCAGGCTCGCGAGCCTGCTGGGGCCCGCCCTGCTCCCGGTGGATCAGATGATCCTCACGCTGGGCCTGCGCCACATGGCCGAACAATCCTGGCCCCAGGTGGATCCGGAGGCCCGCGCCGTCCTGGAGGCCTACAGCGCGGGCATCAACGCGCGCATCGCCGCGGAGCCGCTGGCCTACGAGTTCACCGTCCTGGACGTGACGCCCGCGCCCTGGACGCCCATGGACACGCTGACGCGCGGCAACCTGCTGGCGCTGATGCTGGGCGGCAACAACCGGCTGGAGCTGTTGCGTGCCCGGCTGGTGGCGGCGGCCGGTGAGGAGGTGGCCAACGCGCTGTTGCCGCAGAACGCGCCGGAGACGCCGCTCATCGTCCCGAAGGAGGCGCGCCTGCCGGGCCTCAAGGGCGTGAAGTCGCTGTCCGGCCTGGACAAGGTCGACGCGGTGCTGGGCGACCCGAACATCGTCTCCGGCAGCAACAACTGGGTGGTGCACGGCCAGCGCACGCAGAGCGGCAAGCCGCTGCTCGCCAACGACGTGCACATCGGCCTGGGCTTCCCGTCCACCTTCTACGAGAACGGCCTGCACGGCGGCCGCTTCGACCACGTGGGCTTCTCCCTGCCCGGCGTGCCGCTGCTCATCATCGGGCACAACGGGAAGATCGCCTGGGGCATGTCCAACCTGGGCCCGGACACCCAGGACTTCTACATCGAGAAGCTGGACGACCCGAAGGCGCCGAAGAAGTACCTCTTCCAGGACACGTGGCACGAGCTGCACGTGCGCCGCGAGGAGATCCCCGTCAAGGGCGGCACGCCCGTGGTGCTGGAGGTGAAGAGCACCCGCCACGGCCCGCTGATGAACGCGGTGATGGGCGACGAGCTGAAGGACAGCGAGCCTTTGGCGCTCAAGTGGGCGCACGGCGAATGCCAGCCGCTCTTCAACGCCGTGCTGCGCCTCAACCTGGCGACGGACTGGGAGTCCTTCCGCGGCGCGATGAAGCTGTGGGAGAGCCCGGGCCAGAACTTCGTGTACGCGGACACGGCCGGCAACATCGGCTACCAGGCGTCAGGGAAGATTCCCATCCGCCAGGGCCACCAGGGCCTCATCCCCATGCCGGGCTGGACGGGCGAAGCCGAGTGGACGTCCTTCATCCCCTTCGAGGAATTGCCCGCGTCGTTCAACCCGCCCGCGGGCTACGCGGCCACCGCGAACAATAAAATCACCTCCGACGACTACCCGTACCTCATCGCGCACAACTGGTTCCCCGGCTACCGCGCCAAGCGCATCACGGACCTGCTTGAGGCGGGCACGAAGCACACCGTGGAGGACATGCGGCGCATCCAGGCGGAGACGTACTCGCTGCCCGCGGAAGCGCTGCGGCCCTACTTCCTGTCGGTGGCCCCGGGCGACGACGCGCAGAAGCAGGCGGTGGCCGCGCTCCAGGCGTGGGACCTGCGGTTCGAACCGGACGCGGTGGGCGCCACGGTGTTCCAGGCCTGGTACATCGAGGTGCTGCGCCGGTTGCTCCAGCACAAGCTGGGGCCGGAGCTGGTGCAGCAGTACCTGCTGAGCCAGTACGAACGCCACGGCAGCCTGCACATGCCCTTCGTCATCGGGTTGATGTCCCAGCCGGAGAGCCCCTGGTGGGACGACCCGAAGACGCCCGCGAAGGAGACGCGCGACGACATCCTCCGCGCGGCCCTGGCGGACGCGACGGCGTGGCTTGGGAAGACGTTCGGTCCGAAGCCGGAGGGCTGGGCGTGGGGCAAGGTCCACACGCTCACGTACACGCACCAGCCGCTGGGCGGACCGATGATTCCCGGCCCCATCCGCCGCGCCTTCAACACCCGCACGGTGCCGGCCCGGGGCGACAACTACTCCGTGGACGGAGCCTCGTTCCTGTGGAGCCACCCGTTCAACGTGGTCCACGGCACCGCGCTGCGGATGATCGTCGACCTGGAGGACTTCTCCCGCTCCATGTCCATCCACGCGCCGGGGCAGACGGAACACCTGTTCCACCCGCACCGTGACGACCTGTTGGACTTGAGCCGCGAGGTGAAGTTCCACCCCATGCTCTACACGCGTGACGCCGTGGAGCAGCACCGCGAGGCCACGCTGACGCTGACGCCCGCGGTCGCGCTGGTGAAATAAAACAACCCGGACAAGAAGGCCGTCACTCCCCCCGGAGCGACGGGCCTCCTGGCCCGGGTTCGTTGCTGCGTGGCTCCAGCAAGAGCCGGCACTCGTGTTCGCGTCGAGTTCCCCCTCAGAAACTCGACGCTTCCCCCTTCTACGTGCCGACCCCTGCGGCTCCTCCCCCGTTTGTTCCCCGCTCGTACGCCAGTGGGCTAAGAAGTCCCCCGACCTCTTTGACTCACCGTGTCGCTTTGCGGGCCCCCCCTGCTTCCCGTGCTGCGATGAAGAGACAGTACGCCTCCCCCCTTTTCCGGGCTGTGAAGCGGCCCACAGGCTGAGTGTGAAGGCGTTCACACCCGCCGGACTTGTCCGCTCGGTCTGGATGGGAGGCTTCCCTACCTGTATCCAGGGATTCCAGGCAGAATGGCGGCCCCCTCATGTCCTACGCGCAGCTGCTGGCCGAAATCCCGATGTTCGAAAGCCTCGGCCGCGAGGACCTGGAGACCATGTCGTCGCTGCTCCAGCCCCGGCGCTTCGCCCGGGGGGAGGTCATCTTCCACCGGGGAGATGTGGGGACGGCGCTGTTCATCATCCGGCGCGGGCAGGTGGCCATCCGGCTGAGCTCCAGCGAGGGGCGCGAAATCACCCTGGCGCTGTTGGACCGGGGGGACGCGTTCGGGGAGCTGTCGCTGCTAGACGGCGAGTCGCGCTCCACCGACGCGATGGCGCGCGAGGAGGCGCACCTGCTCACGCTCCAGCGCGACGACTTCCGCCGCTACCTGGAGACGCGGCCCCAGGTGAGCCTGGCGCTGCTGGCGAACATGAGCCGGCTGGTGCGGCGCACGACGCAGCTCGTGTACGACTCGGCCTTCCTGGATGCGCGCTCGCGGCTGGTGCGGGTGCTGCTGGAGCTGGCGAAGACGCAGGGGCGCCAGGGGCCGGAGGGGCTGGTCATCACCCCGAAGCTCACCCAGTCGGAGCTCGCGAACCTCTGCGGCGTCACGCGCGAGAGCGTCAACAAGTGGCTCCGCTACTACGTGCGCGAGGGGATGCTGTCCTTCGAGGGCGGGCAGATCATCCTGCTCCAGCCGGAGCGGCTGGGGCAGGACGCGGAGTAGCCGTCACCCTCCCCCGGCCGGCTCCCACCGCACGCGGAAGAGGGACAGGGGCTCCTCGCGGCCCTTCACCGTCACCGGGGCCAGGGGCTCCAGCGCGAAGGCGTCCGCGTCCAGCAGGGCGCGCGTGGCGTCGGTGAGGAGCACCTCGTCCGGGCACGCGACGCCGCACACGCGGCTGGCGACGTTGGTGGCGTCCCCCACGGTGGCGTACTGGAGGTAGCGCTCCGAGCCGATGTTGCCCGCGGCCACCGGCCCCGAGTTCAGGCCGATGTGGACGTGGATTTCGGGCACGCCTTCGGAGCGCCAGCGCGCATTCAGGTCCGCCAGCGCGCGCTGCATCTCCACCGCCGCGCGCACGGCGCGCTCCGCGTCGTCGGGCCGGGCGAAGGGGGCACCCCACACGGCCATCAGCGCGTCACCGATGTACTTCTCCAGCGTGCCTTCGTGACGGAAGACGATGTCCGCCATCACCGGGAAGTACGCGTTGAGCATGTCCACCACCTGCCGGGGCTGGAGGCGGGAGGACATGGCGGTGAAGCCGGTGATGTCGGAGAAGAGGATGGTGACGTTCGCCTCGCGCACGTCCAGCGGGACGCCCTTCAGGGCCTTGAGCTGGCGCACGACGTCGGGCGGGAAGAAGCGCTGGTAGGCGTTTCGCAGCACCGCCTCCTCCTCCAGCCTGCGCGCCAGGTGCGCGTGGTCCAGCGCGATGGCGGCCTGGTTGGCGAAGGCGGTGAGGAACTCCAGGTCCTCGTCGGTGAAGAGGCCGCCCTGCTTGAGGCTGTCCAGGTACAGCACGCCCAGCACCGTGTCGCGCGTGCGCAGGGGTACGCACAGCGAGGCGCGGATGGACTGGCGGAAGACGGACTCGGACGCCTGGAGGCGCGCGTCGTCGCGGGCGTCGGCGAAGAGCGCCGCCACGCCGCGCGAGTGCACGTAGTCCACGATGTGCTGACTGTAGAAGCGCTCCGGCAGCGTCCCGCCCCGCGCGCCCCGGGCCACGCGCGGCACCAGCTGCCCGGTGTCCCGGTCCACCAGCAGCACCGCCGCCCGGTCCACCGCCCAGATTTGGAAGACGAGCTGGACGACGCGCTCCAGCAGGCCGTCCACCGGGCCCGGCGACGAGAGAATCTGCCCCACCTTGAGGAGCACCTGGAGCTTGTCGCCGGTGCGGTCCGGCGAGCGCGTGTCGAGCAGCGACTCCATGGCGCCCCCGGAGAAGCGTGTCTCCAGGGGCTGGGTGCGCAGCGGGCCCCAGCCGTCCGGCAGCGGCGTGTCCGAAGAGACGAGCCGGAACGACACCTCGCCGCAGCGGAAGGACTGGCCGTGGCCCAGCTCCTGGCGCGTCACGCGGTGCGGGCCCACGAAGCTGCCGTTCTTGCTCTCCAGGTCCACCAGCACCACGCGCCCGCCCCGCCGCTCCAGGCGCGCGTGGCGCCGCGACAGGCTGGGGTGCGGCACGCGGATGCCGTTCTCCTCGGTGCGGCCGATGGTGGTGGTGCCTTCCGGCAGCATCACCACCCGTTCATCCACCTGTCCTGGGTTGAGGATGAGGCGCATGCGCTGCCGCTCAGGAGGACGTGGACCAGGAGGGCCCCTTGGCCGTGAACGCGTCGGCCCGGGGCGCGGGCGCCTGCGCCTCCAGGACGGCGGGGGCCACCTGCTGGGCGGTGCCTTCGGAGGAGGACGCGGACGCGCTGCCGTGCCGCGCCACCACCTCCCGCACGACGAGCATCGCCGCGTCCGGGCCCGGCAGGCGCCGCTCCCCCACGGGACGGCAGTCGAAGGAGGCCGCGAGCCGGGCGGCCAGCGATTCACTCACCAGCACCTGGTCGCGCCCGGCCACGGTGGCGAGCCGCGCGGCGGTGTTCACCACGTCGCCCAGCACCGTGTGGTCCAACCGGCCGCGTCCCGTGGCGCCCACGTTGCCGGACACCACCGTGCCGGTGTCCACGCCCATGCAGACGCCGTGCGCGTACGGGGACGCGTCGCCCCCGCTCCACGCGAGCGCCTGGAGCCGCTGCTTCACCGCGAGGCAGGCGTCCAGCGCGCGCGCCACGTGGGCTTCGCCCTGGAAGACGGCCATCACGGCGTCGCCCAGGAACTTGTCCACCACGCCGCCGCGCGTCTCCAGCTCCGGGAGGATGACCTCGAAGTTGGCGTTGAGCCGGCGCAACGCGGCTTCCGGAGGGTGCTGGCGGGTGACAGCGGTGAAGCCCGCCACGTCGAGGAAGGCGACGGTGGCGTCCACCTGCTCGCCCGCGAGCGCGCCGGGGCCGCGCACCAGCGGCAGCACGCGCTCCAGGATGCCGCCGTGCACGAACATGCGCAAAAGCGCGTTCTCCTCCGTGGAGCGCACCGCGCGGCGCAGCTCCGCCACGTGGCGCACCGTCTTCGCCAGCGTGGACTCCAGGTCGTCCAGGTCCACCGGCTTCACGAGGAAGTCGAACGCGCCCCGGTTCATCGCCGTGCGCAGGTTGGGCATGTCGCCGTACGCGGAGACGATGACCACCTTCACCAGCGGATCCACTTCGCCCACGCGCGACAGGAAGGTGAGCCCGTCCATGCGCGGCATGTTGATGTCGCACAGCACCGCGTGCGTGTCCGGGTGCGCTCGCAGCACCTCCAGCGCCTCTTCACCGTCGCGCGCGAAGACGAAGGTGTAGATGCCGTCGCGCACGTGCTTGCGGAAGCGCTGGCGCATCAGCACCTCCACGTCCGGCTCGTCGTCCACCACCAGCACCTTCGCGGGCTGCGAGGCCCGGCCCGCCTCCACCAGCGCGACGAAGCCCGCGGCCAGCTCGCGCGCGGACGTGAAGCGCTGCTCCGGCTTCGGGTGCAGCGCGCGCTGGAAGAAGGCATCCCCGGCCGCGCCCAGCTCCGGCACCAGCTGTGAGACGGCCACGGTGGGTGGGTGGAAGACGCCGCGCAAGAGGCCGCCCACGGACTCGGGGCCGTAGGGGAACTGGCCGGTGAGGGCGCGGTAGAGCACCACCGCGAAGGACCAGAGGTCCGCTCTCGCGTCCAGGTCCGGATCCGCGCGCAGCTGCTCCGGGCTCATGTAGCGCAGCGTGCCGGTGAGCCCTTCGGCCTGCGCGGACGCGGCCTCGTCGGAGCGGAGGAGCGAGCGCGCGAGCCCGAAGTCGAGCACCTTCACCACCTCCTCCCCGTCCACGTGGGCGAGGAAGAGGTTGGCGGGCTTGAGGTCGCGGTGCACGAGTCCCGCCGCGTGCGCCGCCGCCAGCGCGCGGGCCACCGGGGTGACGAGCGCGGACACGGCGGCCGGGGACAGGCGGCCGCGCTGGGTCAGGCGCGTCTCCAGGTCCTCGCCCTCCAGCAGCTCCATGACGATGTACGGCACGCCGCCGTCCACGCCGGAGTCATGCACCTGCACCACGTGCGGGTGGCGCAGCCGGGCCACGGCCTGGGCTTCCTGTTCGAAGAGGCGGTGGGCCTCCGGCGTGCGGGCCACGACCTCCGACGCGATGAGCTTGAGGGCCACGTGCCGCTGAAGTTGCAGGTCGACGGCCAGCCAGATGGCACCCATGCCACCGCCGCCAATCCTGCGCTCCAGCGCGTACCTGCCGCCCAGCGGGCGTCCGGTGTCCATCAGCCCTGTGTCTCCGTCCCGGGAGCGACCCCACCGCCGCCCCTCGCGAAGCCGGGAATGATGGCACACCTGGAGCGCGCCGGGCGTGCCCATTGCGCCACGCGCGGCGGATGGCTGCACGCCCGGTGTGGGAGGGAGGGACGTCCAGCGTCAGGCGCGCGTCAGCGACGCCACGAGTCGGGGCAGCACGTCACCCGCCCGCGCCTCCACGCGCACATCCGCGAGGCTGTCGCCGCGGCTCTCGCCGATGTTGAGGATGCCGATGGGCATGTGGCGTTCAGCGGCGCGGGTGACGAAGCGGAAGCCGGAGTAGACGGTCAGGGACGAGCCCACCACCAGCAGCGCGTCGCCCTCCTCCAGGAGCGCGAACGCGTCGTGCACCAGCGGCGCCGCGACGTTATCCCCGAAGAACACCACGTCCGGCTTCAGCGTCCCGCCGCAGCGGGTGCACGCGGGGACGCGGAAATCCGCCACGGCCTCCGGCGGCAATTCCGCGTCGCCGTCCGGCCGCAGCTCCACGACGGTGTGCGCGAAGTCCGGGTTGAGCCCCAGCATCCGCGCCTGCACCGATGCGCGGGGCTCCTGCGCCTGGCAGGACAGACAGCGCACCCGCGACAGCGCGCCGTGCAGTTCGAGCACGCGCTGACTGCCGGCCGCGTGGTGCAGGCCATCCACGTTCTGGGTGATGAGGCCCGGCGTCATGCCCGCCGTCTCCAGCGCGGCCAGCGCGAAGTGTGCGTCGTTGGGCCGGGCGGAGGTGAAGCGCGGCCAGCCCAACAGGCTGCGGGCCCAGTAGCGCGCGCGGACCTCGGGGCGTTGCAGGAACTCGCGGTGCTGGATGGGGTTGCGCACCTTGTGGCGCGTCTCCGGACCGCGGTAGTCGGGGATGCCGGACTCGGTGCTGCAGCCAGCGCCGGTGAGCACCACGACGCGGCGGCCGCGCAGGAGCGAGGCCAGGGCTTCCAGGCCCGCTTCGGGCGGAAGGGCGGCGACGGGCGGGTCGGCGAGGAGCGTCATGCGCCCCAGCCTATAACGC
>NZ_RAWD01000609.1:0-2061 GCF_003612065.1 Corallococcus sp. CA047B | reverse complement strand
GCCCCGCGCTGCCCCCCGCCACCTTCGCGGGCTTCGCCATGGCGGCGCTGGCCATCCTCGTCATCGCGTTGCTGTCCTACCGCATGCTCCAGACGCGCACGGCGGCCGCCACGCTGGTGACGCACACGCTGGAGGTGGTGGAGAAGCTGGAGGGCCTGCTGTCCACGCTCAAGGACGCGGAGACGGGCCAGCGCGGCTTCCTGCTCACCGGCGCCCAGAGCTACCTGGACCCCTACGTCCGCGCGAAGAAGTCCCTGCCCGGGCAGCTTGCGCGCCTGAAGGAACTCACCGCCGACAACCCCGCGCAGCAGCAGCGGCTGACACAGCTGGAGGACGCCGTCACCGACAAGCTGACGGAGCTGCAACAGACCATCGATCTGCAACTGCGAGGCGACAGCCAGGAGGCCCTCGCCATCGTGAAGGAGGACCGGGGCATCGCCGTGATGCAGTCCATCCGCGCCACCATCGAGGAGATGGAGATCGACGAGCGCAAGCTGCTCGCCGACCGCACCGCGGGCTTCCAGTCCTCCGCCAACCTGTCCCTGCTCGTCACGTGGGCCGGCTCCGCGCTGCTGCTCTTCCTCATCGGCATGTCGGGCTTCATCGCGGCGCGCGACTTCCGCGCCCGGAGCATCGAGGCCTGGCTCCAGGCGGGCCAGAGCGCCCTCGCCCTGCGCATGCAAGGTGAACAGCGCCTGGAGCAGCTGGGCGACAACGTGCTGCGCGTCCTCACCGACACGCTGGACGCCCAGGTGGGCGCCCTCTACCTCGCGGACGCGACGAACCGCTTCCGCCGCGTCGCCGGCTACGCGCTGCCCCCCGACTTCGATACCAAGGGGGACCTGCTGCGCGCCGGTGACGGACTCGTCGGACAGGCCGTCAAGGACGGCCGGGCCTTCCACCTGCGCGACGTGCCGGAGGGCTACCTGCCCGTCTCCTCCAGCCTGGGCCAGGGCGTGTCGCGCCATGTCCTCATCGCCCCCGCGAAGGCGGACGGACAGGTCAACGCGGTGGTGGAGCTGGGCTTCCTGCACCCGGTGCACCCGTCGGACCTGGAGCTGCTCCAGCGCGTGTCCGAATCCATTGGCGTCGCGGTGCGCGCGTCGCACGACCGCACCCGCCTGGAACAGCTCCTGGAAGAGACGCGCCGCCAGGCCGAGGAGCTGCAAGCCCAGCAGGAGGAGCTGCGCGTCTCCAACGAGGAGATTGAGGAGCAGAGCCGCGTCCTCAAGGAGTCCCAGACGCGGCTGATGACCCAGCAGGTGGAGCTGGAGCAGACCAACGCCCAGTTGGAGGAACAGGCGAGCCTGCTGGAGACGCAGCGCGACGACCTGGCCCTGGCGCAGGTGACGCTCACCGACAAGGCCGCGGAGCTGGAGCGCACCAACCGCTACAAGTCCGAGTTCCTGGCGAACATGAGCCACGAGCTGCGCACGCCGCTCAACAGCTCGCTCATCCTCGCGAAGCTCCTGGAGGACAACAAGGAAGGCAACCTCACCGCCGAACAGGTGAAGTTCGCGCAGACCATCGGCGCCGCGGGCAACGACCTGCTGGCCCTCATCAACGACATCCTGGACCTGTCGCGCATCGAGGCGGGCAAGGTGGAGGTGCAGCCGGAGCCCGTGCCCCTCCAGCGCTTCGTGGAAGGGCTGGCCCTCACCTTCCAGCCCGTCGCGCGGCAGAAGGGCGTGCGCTTCCTGGTCACCGTCGCGCCGGACGTGCCCTCCTCCCTGGAGACGGATCCGCAGCGGCTGGGGCAGGTGCTCAAGAACCTGCTCTCCAATGCCTTCAAGTTCACCGCACAGGGAGAGGTGGCCCTCACCGTCTCCACCGCGGGCGAGGGGCACGTGCGCTTCGCCGTGCGCGACTCCGGCATCGGCATCCCCCTGGAGCTGCAGGGCGTCATCTTCGAGGCGTTCCGTCAGGCCGACGGCAGCACCCACCGCAAGTACGGCGGCACCGGCCTGGGCCTGTCCATCTCCCGCGACCTGGCGCGCCTGCTGGGCGGCGACGTCACCGTGAACAGCACGGCGGGAGAGGGCAGCACCTTCACCGTCACCC
>NZ_RAWD01000608.1:0-2091 GCF_003612065.1 Corallococcus sp. CA047B | reverse complement strand
GTACCAGTTCCGCCCGTGGCTGGTGGGCGCGGGAGGGCGCGTCTCCGCGTGGCATCCCACGAGGAGGGCCAGCAGGGCGGGGAGGAAGCGTGCGGCGGAACGCATGCGCACGGCCTCAGTACGTGACGGACAGCCGCGCATAGCCTTCGTTGCGGGTGTAGTTGAAGCCGCTGGCGGACAGCGACGAGGAGCGGCTGCTCAGCGTGTAGCCCACCGCGCCCACCAGCCACGGGCGGAACTGGTACTCCGGGCCCAGGTCCAACGACACCAGCGTGTCATTGCGCTCCCCGGTGAACGCGATGAAGTCCACCGCGCCCGCCGCGTGCAGCGCCAGCCGCGAGCCCATCAGCGACCGGGCCTCCGCGAAGATGCGGTCGTCGCGGAAGGTGCCGTAGGCGGCCACCGGTTCGAAGGCGCGCAGGTAGCCGCCCTTCAGGGTGAGCGTGGGGCCCCACAGGTACGTGCCCTCCGCCAGCGCCACCACGTTGCCGCCGCCGCCGGCGCCCAGGTTCTGGCTCCAGCCCGCCTTCGCGGTCAGCGTGATGCGCGGGGACACGAGCCCCGCGACGCCCGCCATCACGTGCACCAGCGTCGCGCTGGGCGTGGTGGTGTCGTTGAAGTAGCCGCGGTAGGTGAGGCCGGTGTCCGCCACCACCGCCGTCTTCGGCAGGAAGCGCCAGCGGCCCTCCACGCCCAGCCGCAGGTTGCCGTAGTTGAACTGGCTGGCGGCGAGCGGATCACACTCCGCTTCGGTGCAGCCCACGGCGGGCAGGCCGCCCAGGGGCTCGAAGAACTCCATCGCGTACGCCACCGACGGCGTCAGCTCCAGCGCGCCGCCACCGGGCTTCCACTGCGCCCGGACGCGCGCCTCGTTGTAGAGCGACAGGATGCCCGCGCCCAGCGCCACCGTGCGCGTGCGGTCCGAGCGCGTGAGCTGGTCGCCGACCTCCACGGACAGCGTGCCCTCCGGGTCGAAGCGCAGCGCCAGGTCCGCCATGCCCTCCAGGTGCGTCGCCGCGCTGGAGCCCGGCGTCAGCAGGCCGGTGTAGACGACGTAGTCCAGGTTGCCGCGCAGCGAGAGCGCCAGCTTCTGCGACGGCACGTCCAACATCAGCCCGGGGCGCACGTGCAGCGCCAGTTCCCCGGACAGGTCCGGCGACAGCGGGCCGGTGCCCTGGTCCAGGAAGTAGCCCACGCCGCTGTCCAGCCGCGTCTCCAGGTCCAGCGTCGGGTGCAGCCGCCCGTTGCCCACCTTGATGCCATTGCCACCCGGGGGGCGTCCGCCCATGCCCTGGGCCGAGGCGGTCAGCGGCAGCAGCGCCGCGAGCACCAGGGCCGTGAGGGCCAGACGGAATGTCCCAGGCTGCGTCATGGAGTCAGAGGCGGTGCGCAAGAGATGGCGGTCGGCATAGCACGCGTTTTTCCCCTCAGGGAACAAACGCTCCACGGCCGGTGATGCGGTGCGTGAGGACGGGCCGGACACTCAGTCGATGGGGCTGGCGGGCGGGGGCCGCACCACCAGGTCCGGCGGCGGCGCGGGGCGCGTGGGGTCGCCACCGGGCAGGTTGTCGGGCTCCTCCACTTCCACGAAGAGGTTCTCGTCGGTGCGGAAGGCGAGCTGGCCGATGCACTCCTCCGCCTCCGAGCGCAGCTGCCCCACCTTCTGCTGGGCGATCATCACCTTGGTGAATTCGTGCTCACCGGGCGCCGCCTCCTGCTTGCTGACGGCCTCCTGGAGCGCCACGTCCGCCTGCTCGGAGATGCGCAAGAGGCCCTTGATCTGCGTGAGCTTCTCGTTGGCGCAGTTGAGCTTCACCACGTCCTTGGTGCCGCGCGCCTCCTCCACCTTCTCCAGCACCTGGCGCAGGGCTTCACGCATGCCGCCCAGGGCCTGGGTGCTGCGCGCCACCTTCTCGCTGTCCGGCACGTCGCTGGCCTTGTCCAACGCGGGCGACAGCGGGCGCGCCGGGACGGGCGTGGGCGCGGGCGGCGGGGCTTGCGCGAACGCCATCCCGGTGGCCATCACCACGACGAGCATTCCCAGGGTGCGCATGCGCCTCACGAGTCCTTCCGGCCCCTTGCCATTCCAGC
>NZ_RAWD01000607.1:0-1859 GCF_003612065.1 Corallococcus sp. CA047B | reverse complement strand
CCGATCGGCCTGGAGAGTAGGCGGGCGCCAGCAGCGCGGTGATGGGGCTGCGCCACCTCCACCGTGGTGGCCGCCGTGCTGCGCTAGCAGGAGCGCGGCCGTGAGGGACTGCGAGATGGCAGAGCCTTCAACGGCCAAGTCGCCCGCGACCATGGGACGCGCGCTGGTGGCCTCGGTGGGCGCACGTCGCAAGGGTGCGCTGCCCCTGGCCCGCGCGGCGGCGGCGCCAGCGCCTGTGGCAATTGAAGTGCCGGGCCACCTACGCCCGTCCCCAGGAGCCCGTCCTCTACGAGGACGAGATGGACGTGCACCTCAACCCCAAAATCGGGCCTGAGCTGGGGAGAGCGCCCGGGCTGTCCGGCCACGCTTCATGCCTGTCTCAAATATGTAACTCCTGCATTAATTGAATAGACAGCGAATACGGCAAACTGCAAGAAGGAGGCAGTTGGTGTGATGCCAACTGTTTGCACACAAAGGAATTCTATGTCCAAGCTTCACAAGGCGCTGCTGACAGCTTCCGTTGCGCTCCTCGGTTTGAACGGGTGTGGCGGCGCCGACCTCCCGGACGCGGAGGTGGTCAGCACCCGCCAGGGGGTGGAATCCGCGACGGCCATCCCTCTCCCAATCCCCGCCTGCGCGCTTCTCCCCGATACGGACCGCGACGGCGTCTGCGACGTGGTGGAGCTGGTGCTGGGCACCAATCCCAACAACCCCGACACGGACGGAGACCGCCTCAACGACTACGCGGAGTCGTTCGGCTTCGGCGGTGGCCTGGACCTGACGGCCCTCGGCGCGAACGCGCGCAGGAAGGACGTCTTCGTGGAGGTGGACTACTATCCCACACTCAGGCCCAGCCAGGCCACGCTGGACAAGGTCATCACGGCTTTCGCCAGCGCGCCGGTGAGCAATCCGGATGGGTCCACAGGCATCACGCTGCACCTGGTGCTGGATCAGCAGATCGCCGCCGCGGACGCGGACATGAACCTGAGCCCCGTGTGGACGGAATTCGACGTCATCAAGGCGAAGTACTTCGCCGCCGCCCGCGCGCCCTACTTTCACTACGCGGTGTTCGCGAACCAATACAACGGGAACTTCTCCAGCGGTATCTCTCGCGGCCTCCCCGCGCATGACTTCCTGATGACGTTGGGCTCTTTCAATGGCACCGAGCAACAGCAGGCCGGCACCCTCATGCACGAACTGGGGCACAACCTGGGTCTGCGCCACGGTGGCAATGACGACGACAACTACAAGCCCAACTACCTGAGCATCATGAACTACGAATACCAGTTCTATGGATTCGAACTTGGCGGCACGGTCGGCGCGCTCGACTACTCGCGTGTGCACGTGGATTCCATCAACGAGGCGGCCGTCAATGAGCTCACCGCGTTCGCGGCCGTCGCCCCGTCCACCGGGTCGGAACTGACTAGGTACTACGGGCTGCGCTTCAACGACGCCCAGGTGGCGATGTTCTCCGCAGCCGACTTCGTCGACTTCAACAACAACCGCCAATACGACTTCAACACCATTGCGTTGGACTTCAACCGCGACGGCGACGCGACGGATGTGTACCCCGTGTCGCAGAACGACTGGGCGGCCCTGTTGTACGACGGCGGCGGCCAGATTGGCTTCGCCACGCCGGGCATCACCCAGGACCTGGGCCGCGAGGAGCTGTTCCTCGTCGCCCCCGAGAAGATGGAGCCCTGCCTCACCGGGGACCCGCGCGACGCCCGCTAACCCGCTTCAGGTAAATCGGTGAACCGTGCTCGGAGAGGGAGCGGATGACCTCTCCGAGTGCGCGGCCTTTCCCAGCCCCGTGCTGCGTGCCGTCACCGCACGACGCGCAGCATGAGACCTATCGA
>NZ_RAWD01000606.1:0-2117 GCF_003612065.1 Corallococcus sp. CA047B | reverse complement strand
GTACCCACGCGCGTCGCGCCCATGCCGCAGCCGCCCGTGCGCCCGTCGGTCGCGGTGCCCTCCGTGGCGCCCCTTGGCCCCGTGCCGCCGCCGTCCGTGGCCCCCGTGCCGCCGCCCACGGCGGTCGCGCCGCCCCCGGTGGCCGCCGCCGGGCCCGCGCCGGTGCGACCGTCCGGAGAGAAGGCGCCCCCGGTGCCGGCTCCGCCCGTCCATGTCGTGCCGTCGGCCCCGCAGTCTCCTCCGCCCGGGGTGGCGGTGGCCGCGCGTCCTCCGCCCACCGTGGGAACGCCCTCCGCGCCGGGGCCGGGCCTGACGCCCGGACAGCGCAAGGGGCTGGTGGTGGGCGGAATCGCCGTGGTCCTCGCGGGCCTGGCGCTGGTGTTCGTGATGCCCGGCGGGGGCGTGGAGGTGCGCAACGCCCAGGCCGGCGAGCGCGTCTACGTGTCCGGCGTGCTGCTGGCGGCGGACCGCTCCCTGCCGGAGGATCCGGGCGGGTGGCTCGTCTCCACCGCCGTGGACGGCCGGCTGCACCGCTTCGGAAAGGTGTCGAAGGCGGAGCACATCGACCTGCGCACGCTCGCGGATGCCGCCCCCCAGGCGGACGCCAAGGGCATGCTCAGCGTCACCGGCCCCGCGGGGTGCCGCGTGGCGCTGGGCTCCCAGGTGCTGGAGAGCGCGACGCCGCTCGTCAGCCCGATGCCCGCAGGCCGCGAGTTCGAGGTGCGCGTCACCTGCGGCGGCAAGCCCGACGTCGTCCGCTGGGTGATGGCCGTCCCGGGCCAGAGCGTCGCGCTCGACGTGCCCTGAGGCGTTCGTCGGCCTTTGGGCCTGGGGCTGCCTCCACGAGGCGCCCCCTTCCCCCGGAGGCCCGGCCTACAGCGTCCTCAACAGGTAGCGCTTGTAGTCGCCGTACCCCGGAAGGTCGCTGCCCAGCGAGCCGTCCACCTTCGCCTTGACGGTCAAGGTGCCCCCCGCCAATTCGAGCGTGTAGCCGGGGTCTTCCTTGTGGATGACGTGCACCGTCTTGATGCCGTCGCGCACCGCCTCCTTGCCGATGGCGTCACCGCAGACGGCCTTCAGGTCATCGATGAGCCGATCGAAGATGCCATTGGAGATCATCTGGATGGCGGCCACGGTGGTGAAGCTCGCCTCATCGAGGGTGACCTGGAGGTCCGCGCCGCCCGCGGCCGCCTTCAGCTCCTCCAGCTTCGGCGCGAAGGACTCTTCCTTGAACGCCGCCAGCTCCTTCCGTTCCGCGAGACCCATGGTGCCGTTGCTCCGTGATGTGTCCGGGCGGAAGTGCCCGACGCCCTGAGACCGTCCCGGAGGGGACCCCTGGCTGTCAACGCCCGGGAGCGAGGGGCGGCTGCGCGTCGTGAGGGGCCGGGTGGGGCGGCGCCCTCAGTCGTGGCTGCCCACGTGCAGGTCGCCATGGCGCACGCAGACCCAGTGGAAGGCACAGGAGCACGCCACCGCGCGTGCGTGCGTGCAGCAGCGGCCACCGAAGTGCTCCGGCAGGGGCTCCCGCTCGTGCGCGGGCGGCTCGGGCAGCTCGCGCGGCGCGCCCCGGCCGGAATCCGCGGGCACCTGGCCGCAGCAGCCCCTGGGGAGGCAGTCGGGACACAGGGACAGCTCGCAGTGCGCGCACCAGTCGAACACCTCTCCGGCGGTGCCACGGCGTTCACAACCTCCACAGGCGTCGAACATGGGCGTCCTCCAGGCTCACTGCGCACGAAGGTAGAGGAGGGGTCCGACATCACGCCCCGTGCGAGGGCGGGCTGCCACTTCGAGCAGGGTCGGCGACGAATGGTCGACGCTCGCGCCGCGCACCTTCCACGGGTGGACGTGACCCATGCGGTACGTCGGTCCGTGATCCCTTGCGGCGCTGGCCGGGGATTCGCATGGAACAGGGGTAGGCGAAGCGAGTTCCGGAAATCCGGGGAGGACTCAGCCATGCGCAGGCACCGCCGCATCATCGGAGTGTTCGGCTCCGGAACGAACGCCCACGAGGAGTGGGTGGTCCCGCTGGCGAGGTGGATCGCCGAGGCGGGCTTCGATCTGCTCACCGGGGCAGGCGGCGGCGTGATGAGCGCGGCGGCGGGGGCCTTCGTCCAGGT
>NZ_RAWD01000605.1:0-2125 GCF_003612065.1 Corallococcus sp. CA047B | reverse complement strand
TCCCCGTCCAGCCCACCGTCGTCTCCACGCCGGCCCCCGTGCGGCACGTCTGCTCGGTGGGGAAGAACACCGTGGTGAAAGGCTTCGCGGGCAGCTTCGCGCGCAGGCCCAGGTGGAAGTAGTGCGTGTCCGCCGCTCGCACGTCGCCAGTCCGGGTCCACGTCACCGACGTCACGTTGCCCGCGCCGTCCTTCTCCACCTCCGCCTTGCCGAACGTGGAGTCCACCGGACGCACGCCCGTGACACCCGCCGGAATCGTCACCTTCACCCGGTACGTGTCCGCGCCGTCGCACCCGTGGCTCACGGTGAAGTCGGCATCGAACGAAACGCCCGCATAGGGAGGCGTGGGTCCCGCGACCGCCGCGTGCGCGAAGGCGGCGGTGGAGAAGAGCGAACCCGCGACGGCGAACAGCGGACCCAGGGGAAGCTTCATCGGGCGACTCCAGGAGGAAGGGAAGCTGCCGAATAGCAGCCCGCCCTGGAGTCCCCGGCTGCGGTCAATTGTCGCAGCGTCCGCACCGGACGCTCCGACGCCGTCTCACGGCAGGGCGATGCGCCCCGGGGCCTGTCCCGTGCCCTGTTCGGTGTGGCAGCTGTTGCAGTCGCCGTTCGTCTGGGGCGTGGCCATCTGCCGCGAGCGGCCGCTCGGGCCCACCAGCCGGGCGCGGTAGGGCAGCGGGAAGGACGGCTGGAGCGTGGTCGACATGAAGTTGCCCGCTTCGTTGGGCACCAGCGTGAGCTTCACCGCGCCCTGCGCGTCGAGGATCTCCACCTTCACGTTGGACGGCGAGCCCAGCCGCGGGTCGCACCCGTCCGCCACGTGCAGCGACGGGAACACCGTGCCCATGAAGAAGTACGCATTGTTGGGCGCCTGCTGCAGATGACAGCTCCGGCACGCATACCCGGGCGCCATCGACGCCCCGGTGCCGCTCGCCTCGCTCCAGAAGCTGTCGCTCGCGCACGTCGTCGGCGCCGGACCTGAAGGAAGGCTGCCGCACGTCCCCGCCGGCATCCCCGACTCCAACCACCGCGTGAGCACGGCGCGCGCCTCGTCCGGAATCGGGGGCTCCGACGCCGGAGGCATCGGCGCCGCCGCGTTCCCCAGCCGCTCCAGGCTGCGCTGCCCCACGCGCTCTTGCGCATGGACCGGTGAGGACCGCTGGAAGTCGGAGCGCGAAAGCAACGCCAGGGGCGCGTTCCCCTTCAGCGGCGTGGTGTGGCAGGACGCGCAACGCTCCGCCACCACGGCCTTCACGTCACACGGCAGCTCGTCCGGTCCCGGGTCCACGCCCGCGTCCGCTCCATCCCCCGGACCGGGGCCGTCCGTCCCCGAACAGCCCAGCACCCCGCCCAACACCGCCGCGAGCCACCACCGCCCTGCCCCACTCCGCTGCCTCCCCGACATGATCCCGTCCTCCTCGCGGCGCGCCGCGACCTGGCACCCGCCCCACGTGCGCGTACGGGCCGGACGGAATGCGCCGCGCCTCGATGCGTGGCTCGCGCGCTCTACCACGGCGCCTGTCGGGCCCCGCCGTGGCAAAGGGGCGCAGGCACACCCGTGTCGGACGCGTCCCCTATCCTTCCGCGCCTCTTGAGACCCCACTGTCCACGTCGCCCGGCGTCATCCTCCGGGCAAGGACCCGACCCGATAAAAACAAGGAATACCAATATCGCAGGCAATCCACGGGTGTGCTCCCACGTACCGGGGCCCAGGGAACGTCCCGGGCACATCCGCCCGGGGGACCCGTACACGCCGCGTGTTCCCGAGACACGATCCGATGTGTCACGTTTCGACTGATAACATCCGCTGTGCCATGAACAGGGGAAGTCCCCGGGTTCCGACCTTGGGGGTTATGTGAATGTTCCTCCGTTCGCGGCAGAAGAGTCTGGCGGCCCCCGACACGCCCCGAATTCCGTCACCATGAAATCAGTCCCCCCATTTCCACCCCGGCAGCACGAATCCCCTGCCGTGAGGGCGTTCCGGCGGAAATCCGTGGGGGTGGGGGGGATTGCTCGCGCGCGCTCCAGGCGATACATGCGCGACGCATCGCCCCTTCACGGCGGGTGCATCTTGCGACAGCCACCTTGAACTTCCGTACCGCCGGGCGAGAGCTGTCCCCCGGCC
>NZ_RAWD01000604.1:0-2130 GCF_003612065.1 Corallococcus sp. CA047B | reverse complement strand
GCCGGGGGCTTGGGGGGCGTCTTCGCGGGCGGCGCGGCCTGCAGGGCCAGGGACAGGACCAGGGCGAGGGTGCTCATGCGGATGTGCCTCGGGGCATGGGGAAGGGGAGGACTTCGCGGCCCTGTGTCTAACAGGGGCGCCCCGCCGCGCGCAGCGCTCCGGTTGCGCGCCGTTCACCCGCGTGCGATGCCGCCAGGGGCTCCTCATGAACCTGGACCTGAGACCCGCGCCCCCCGCCAGCGCCTTCCGCAAGCTCGCGCTGGGCACGTGGCGCGCACCCCGCGACCCGACCGCGTATGCCTCGCTGGAGGTCCGCATGGAGCCGGCCCTCGCGTTCATGGCCTCGCACCGCACCCGGACGGGTCGGCGCCTGACGGTGACGCACCTGGTGGCGAAGGCCGCCGCGGACGCGCTGCGCCTCCACCCCGAAGCGAACGTCGTGCTGCGTGGCAACCGCCCCTGGCAAAGGCGGGACGTGGGCGTCTGCGTGCTGGTGGTGCAGCCGGCGCAGGGCTCCTCGCGGGTGGACCTGACCACCGCCACCGTGCACCGCGCGGATGCACTGTCGCTGGAGGCCCTGACCGACGCGCTGGAGGCGAAGGTGTCGCGGGTGCGGGCGCGCGAGGACGTGGAGATTGAACGGGGCAAGCGCCGCTCGTCGCTCCTGCCCGGGTGGTTGATGGGCCCCGCGCTGCGGCTCTTGTCGTTCGTCTGGTACGGGCTGAACGTGGACCTGCGCTTCGTGGGCATGCCCTTCGACCCGTTCGGCTCCGTGGCGGTGACGAACCTGGGCTCGCTGGGCCTGGAGCAGGGCTTCGTCGCGATGGTGCCCTACACCCGCGTGCCCCTGCTGCTGGCCCCGGGCAAGGTGCGCGACGTGCCGGTGGTGGAGGCGGGCGCGCTGGTGCCCGGCAAGGCGATGACGCTCACCTGCACCTGGGACGCGCGCCTCATCGACGTGGACCTGGCGGCGCGGGTGCTCCGGCACATCGGCGGGGCGCTGGAGGACCCCCGGGGGTGGGATGCACCCGGGGCGGAAGCGCGGTAGAACGGGGACGTCACCTGGAGGTCACCGCCATGTCCGTGGATCCCTACCGTCGTGTCGGCTCGTCCCGCCCCGTGGGGCGCGTGCTGGGCGGCCAGGACCGTTTCGAGAAGGAAGCGCTGGAGGGCCCCGCGGAAGGGCCCCTCGCGATGGAGCGCCGCCAGCGCATGGCGGGAGGCCCCCTGCCGGTGAACGGCGAGAGCCCCTTCGCCGCGAAGCTGCGCAAGCTGGGCGCGTCGAACCCGGAGGGCGGCAAGGAAGGCTGAAGCCCGCGCCCTTGCGCGCTCAGACCTGCCCGGAGCCGCCGTCCACGAACAGCTCCGTGCCGTTGACGAAGCTGCTGTCGTCCGTGGCGAGGAACACCGCCACCTTGGCGACCTCGTCCGGTTCGCCCATGCGGCCCAGCGGGATGGTGTTCGTCAGGTGCTGCTTGAGCTGGGCCGCCGCGTTCGCGTCGGGCGCCAGCCCGTTGAGTCCCGGCGTGTCGATGGGGCCCGGGCTGAGGGTGTTCACGCGGATGCGGCGCTCCTTCAGGTCGGACGCCCAGGTCCGCGCGAACGAGCGGATGGCGGCCTTGGTGGCGCCGTAGACGCTGAAGGCCGGCGAGCCATCCGAGCCCGCGATGGAGCCCGTGAGGATGACGGATCCGCCATCCTTCAGGAGGGGGAGCGCCTTCTGCACGGAGAACAGCGTGCCCTTCACGTTGACGTCGAAGGTCTTGTCGAAGTGCGCCTCCGTGATGGAGCCCAGCGGCGCGAACTCCCCCAGGCCCGCGTTGGCGAACACCACGTCGATGTGCCCCGCCTGCTGCTTCACCACCGCGTAGAGCCGGTCCAGGTCCGCCATCACCGCCACGTCCCCCTGGACGCCCACCGCGCCGTGGCCAATCTCCTTCACCGCCCGGTCCACCTCCGCCTGCCGGCGGCCGGTGAGGAACACCTTCGCCCCTTCGTTGGCGAAGCGCTTCGCGGTCGCGAAGCCGATGCCCGTCGTCCCACCCGTCACGACCGCCACTTTTCCGTCGAGCCTGCCCATGGTCCTGCTCCTTCACGCGCGGAACCTTGCGCCCCGCGAAGCCCCTGCCC
>NZ_RAWD01000603.1:0-2154 GCF_003612065.1 Corallococcus sp. CA047B | reverse complement strand
CTCACCACCCTGGCCTTCCTGCTCTTCGCCATGGTCCTTCCCTCCGTGCGACTGCGCCAGCGCACCGGTCGACCCGCGCTGGTGCTGCACCGCTCAGGACCGCCGCTCCAGCGCGTCATCGGCGTGGGCATGGCGCTGTTCATGCTCGCCATCGTGCTCTGGAGTGGAGCGCACCTCGCGCTCGGTGAGCAGGCACTGGGGCTCTGGCAGGTCCCCGCCTCCGTCCGGTGGAGCGGCTGGGCGCTGGTCGTCGTGGGCTTCTTCGTCACGGTGCGCGCCCAACTGCAGATGGGCGCCTCGTGGCGCATCGGCATCGACTCCGAACGCACGGAGCTGGTGACAGGAGGCCTCTTCGGCATCGTGCGCAATCCCATCTTCACCGGCATGCTCACCGTGCTGACAGGCGTGATGCTCGCGACGCCGAGCGCGTGGACCGTGATGGGCTGGCTCGACTACGTGCTGCTCGTCTCGCTCCAGGTGCGGCTGGAGGAAGACCACCTGCTTCGCCTGCACGGCGCTGACTACGCACGCTACGCGCAGCGCGTGGGCCGCTTCATGCCGGGCGTGGGACGCCTGGGCTCCCCCACGGCCACGGGCATCACAGTGTGACGTCCACGGTCACACCTCCACCCCGTGAGGGGGTGGGAGCGTGTGCCTTCAAACCCCGTCGTTCCGTGGGGTTGCGCTCACCAACGTCCTGGCCCATCCCTTGCTCATCCGCGGCCAGCATCCTGGCTTGCCGTACGGGCATGCCCCTTCCGAGGTCTCGTGTGCACTGGAAATACCCCTGCCTCCTCGCGGTCTTCCTCCTGGGCGGCTGCGCCTCCGTGCGCAAGGAGCGCGGACACTCGGAGGTGGCGACGCTCGTGGAGGAGCGCACGGGCCTGAAGACACGCTGGAACCAGGGCACGCCGGAGGACGCGCAGGTGCAACAGCACCTGGACGTCCTGCTCGCGCAGGCCCTCACGTCGGACCGCTCGGTGGAGGTGGCCCTGCTCAACAACCCGGCCCTCCAGGGCACCTACGAGGAGCTGGGCGTCTCCCAGGCGGACATGGTGCAGGCCGGGCTGCTGACCAACCCGTCCTTCAGCGGGAGCATCGGCTTCCCGCTGTCCTCCGACGGCGTCACCGAAACCGAGTTCTCCATCGTCCAAAGCTTCGTGGACCTCTTCACGCTGCCCCTGCGCAAGCGGGTGGCGAAGGAGCAGTTCATGGCGGACACGCTGCGCGTGGCGCATGAAGCCCTGGCCACCACCGCGGAGGTCCGCCAGACGTTCACCGAGGTCCAGGCCCGCCAGCAGCTCGTCGCCCTGCGCCGCGAGGTGTTCCAGGCCGCCGACGCGGCGGCGGAACTCGCGGACCGCCAGCGCACCGCGGGCAACGTCACGGCGCTCGCGCTCGCCACCGAGCAGGCCTCGCTGGAGCAGGCCCGGTTGGACCTCGCCCAGGATGAGCTGGCGCTGTTCGAAGCGCGCGAGCACCTCAACCGGCTGATGGGCCTGTTCGGCGCACGGGTACAATGGACGCTGTCGGAGAAGCTGCCAGAGGTGCCCGTGTCGGAGGCACCGCTGGAGCACCTGGAGACGCTCGCCATCCGACAGCGGCTGGACATCGACGCGGCCCGCAAGCAGGCCTCGCTGTTGTGGAACGCGCTGGAGCTGGCACGCAGCACGCGCTTCTTCGGCCGCGTGGAGGTGGGCGTGCACACGCACCGCGACGCGAACGGCCCGCGCCTCTTCGGCCCCACGCTGTCACTGGAGCTGCCCATCTTCGATCAGCGACAGGCGCTCATCGCACGGCTGGAAGCGCAATACCGCCAGGGCGAGGACCGGCTGACGGAGCTGTCCGTGAACGCCCGCTCGGAGGTGCGCGCCGCCAGGGCCCGGCTGATGACGCTCCGGAACATGGCGGAGCGCTACCAGAAGGCCGTGCTCCCGCTGCGCGCCACCATCGTCGAGGAGTCGCAGCGCCAATACAACGCGATGCAGATCGGCCTGCCCGCGCTCCTCATCGCCCGCCGCGAACAGGTGGAGGCCTGGCGCGCCTACCTGGAGACCGTCCGCGACTACTGGACGACCCGCGCCGACCTGGAACGCCTCGTGGGCGGACGCCTTCCGAAAGGCACCGCGCCCGCGGCCCCTCCTCCCTCTCCCC
>NZ_RAWD01000602.1:0-2159 GCF_003612065.1 Corallococcus sp. CA047B | reverse complement strand
GCCGGGGAGGGGAGGGCGGCCACGGCGCTCATGCGTCCTCCTTCGCCACCAGCTGCGCCCCCCACTTCTTGGCGGCCTCCAGGAAGTCATCCGACAGCTTCGTGCCCCGGATGGCGCGCGACAGCGACAGGGCGCCGTACATGAGCGCGACGGCCGCCAGGGCCTTCTCCCGGTGGCGCGCGTTCGGGCCCAGCAGGTCCGCGTACGACTGGACGAACTGCTGCAGCTCCGACTCCAGCGCGCCCCGGTAGGGCTCCCCGGAGCGCGCCACGTCGGCGGTGATGCTGGGCAGGGGACAGGTGGGCGTGACGGCGTCGCGGTGCTTGCGCGACAGGTAGCGCTCCAGCACCTTCAGCGCGGGCGCGTCCGGCGCGTCCTCCTTCGCCTTGTGCAAGAGCTTGTTCCACACCGTGCGGGCGGTGCCCCGGAGGGTCTCCGTGAACAGATGCTCCTTCGACTCGAAGTGCCCGTAGAAGCCCCCCACCGTGAGCCCCGCCCCCTTCATCACGTCCATGATGGAGCTGGCCTGGATGCCCCGCTCCAACAACAACGTGGCGGCGGACGCGAGGATGGCGTCGTGCGACTTCTGCTTCTGTTCCGTCTTCTGGGTCATGATGGATGATAGTCGTAATATTTCGACCATCATCCGTCAAGGAGACGTGGGGAGCGGGCAGGCTCAGGGCTTCTTCTTGCGCGAGCCGTCCTCGTAGAAGGTGTCGTCCTCCACGAGTCCGCCGTCCGGGTTCCAGCGCTTGCGCGCGGTGACGCGGTCTTTCGTCCACTGCGAGTCCTCCACGAGGACGCCGTTCTCGGCCCAGATCTGGCGCTGGCCTTCGGATCGGCCCTGGACGTAGTGCTCGCGCGACTGCACGCCCCCGTCCGGGAAGAAGGACTCCGTCACGCCGTCGGGCTCGAAGCGGTACTTGCCTTCATCCAGGGCCAGGGCCTGCCGCTGGCGCAGCGAGCCGTCGTCCTCGAACTGGGATTCCACCGCGCGCTCGCCGGTGACGACGAACTCACTCTTGCGCTCGCCGTTCTGGAAGTACTCCACGCGCTTGAGCTTCGTGCGGCCCTTCCAGGTGGTGACGAGCTTCTTCGCGCCGTCCTTGAAGTACTCCGTCTCATCGCCCTCCATCTGCCCCTTCGCGTACGTCGTGGCGCGGCGGGGAACGCCTCCCACGTACTCGGTGCTCACGCCGTCGCGCAGGCCGGCGACGAAGGCGGAGGTGCCGGTGCGCTGTCCCTGGGCGTCGAACGTCTCCGTCACGCCCTCGCGCAGCCCGTTCTTCAGGGGGATGACGGATCGCTTCTGGCCGTTCGCATGGAAGAACACCAGTGGCGAGGCGCCCTTCCAGACGCAGTCCTTGATGCCCGCCTCGCGCGAGGACTGGAGGCCGCACCCGGCCTCCTTCAGCCGCCCGGTCTCGTCGTAGTCCGCGTAGGTGCTCTTCGCGTCGTCCGGCTGCCGGTCGTAGCGATGGGCCACCTTGCCGTTGGGGTGGTAGCGCTGGCCTTCGCCGCGCTCGTGGTCGTCGGCGTAGGTCGAGGTCTCCACCAGCCGGCCGTCCTCGTAGCGCTTGAAGCCGCCGTGTCGCTTGTCGGCCTTGTACTCCTGCTCCACGGCCCGGCCGTCGGACCAGCGGCGCACCTCCCAGCCGTCCTTCTTGCCGTCGCGGTACGAGACGGTGTGCGTCTCCTTCTTCGTGTCCCGGTCCACGCAGCGCACGGTGCCGGTGAGCTTCGCGGTCGAGTTGCCGTTGTCCAGGTTGATGGATTCGCCCTTGAACTGGCAGTCCTCCACGGCCCACGAGGGAAGGGCGGACAGGGAGGCGGAGAGCACGACGAGGCGGATGACAGGAGGCGCGCGCATGGAGTTTCCACGAAGGCAGACAGGAGGTTTCGCGCCCACCCTAAGTAGGTCGCCAGAAGTTCTCTAACAAATCGCGTAGCCAGAAGCCCTCGGCGAGGCAGCCCGCCTTGCGGAGGGCGTCCTGGGCAGAAAGGCCCAGCACCCAGCGGATGGCGGCGCCGACGTGCTGCTCGACCGTGGGGTACTGACGGTTGGCGGAAACGCGTTGCTTCAGGGGGCGCCACAGATGATCCATGCAGTTGAGTTCTGAGCGCTGCTTGGGCAACAGCAGCAGGTGGATTCCGAGGCG
>NZ_RAWD01000601.1:0-2164 GCF_003612065.1 Corallococcus sp. CA047B | reverse complement strand
GGCTTCTAGCGTCCCCCCCCGTCCACATGGTCGCGCCCGCCGTCGTCCTTCCGGATGCCCGCTGTGGCCAGCACCCCACCGTGTCCGCGGTGGCCCTGTGCGCGCGCTGCGGCGGCTTCCTGTGCGGCGCGTGCACGGAGGTGCTGGAGGAGACGGCGTACTGCGAACCGTGCGCCGAGCGGCGCTGGCAGGACACGCGGCCGTGGCGCGCCGGGCAGGCGCTGCTGGTGGCCAACATCCTGGGGCTGCTGTTGCTCACCGCGCCGCTCATCCACCTGTCGTGGACGACCCGGCCCGGCAGGCTGAGCGGGGTCGAGGCGACGCTCCTGCAACTGGGGTGGACGCTGGCCTCGGGCGTGGGCGGCATCGGCTTCTCCACCTGGAAGCTGGGGCGTCAGGCCCGCGCGGAAGCGTCCTCGGGCGGTGGGCTGGCGCGCGCCCTGCGCATCCTGTCGGCGCTGAACCTGCTGGGCGTGGCGCTGTGGGCCGCGCTCGCCGTCTTCTCGCTGTACTTCTTCCGGATGAAGTCCTGAGGGTCCGGGCCGCGCGTCAGACGCCGCGCGCGTTGGGGTCCCACAGGTACTTGTGCATCTGGAGCTGGAAGCGCACCGGGAGCCGGTCCTCGATGATCCACTCGGCGAGCTCGCGCGGGTGGAGCTTGTCGAAGATGGTGGAGCACAGGACGCTGTACGGCTTGGTGCCCAGGCGGTGCTCGGTGATGAGCGCGCGTGACCACTCGTAGTCCTCGCGCGAACCGATGACGAGCTTGAGTTCGTCGTTGGCGTTCATCGACACGAGGTTGCGGTAGTCATTGCGGTCGCACTCGCCCGACGACGGCGTCTTCATGTCCACGATCTTGTGGACGGCCGGGGGCACGAGCCGCACGTCGATGGCGCCGCTCGTCTCCAGCAGCACCTTGAGGCCCGCGTCCAGCAGCGACTCCATCAGCGGGTACACGCCAGGCTGGAGCAGGGGCTCGCCGCCCGTCACCTCCACCGCGGGCGTGTTCAACGCCAGGATCTGCGTGACGATGTCCGCGTTCTTCATGCGGTTGCCGCCGTGGAAGGCGAACTCGCTGTCGCAGTACGTGCAGCGCAGGTGGCAGCCCGTGAGGCGGATGAAGGCGCAGAGCAGGCCGGCGTGAGAGGACTCACCCTGGAGGGAGAGGTAGATTTCCTTCACCACCACGGAGTCGGCGGTGGGGACGCGACGGGGCTCGATGTGCGGGCGTGCGGCGGGCATGGGCGTGCTTGCGGAAAAGGGGCGCATCAAGCGCACCCGGGGGCCGTGGGTCAAGCCCGGTGGCCATTCCGGGACGAACGCGCCCCGGGGGGCCGGGAATTCCAGGTCGGTCGGCTGCTTCCCGGAGGCTAGGTGTGGGTTGGAGACCGGCGGGCCTTCACCCGGTCGATGAAGGTGTCGATGAGGTGCCGGGCGATGCTCAGCCGGGGCGGGATGCGCGGCAGGTCGTCCACGTCGAACCAGCGGGCCTCGGCGATCTCCTTGCCGTCCACGGTGACGTCGCCGCCCGCGTACTCGGCCATGAAGCCCACCATGAGCGAGCGGCCGAAGGGCCACGGCTGGCTGCCGAAGTAGGTGAGGTCCTTCAGGTCCACGCCCACCTCCTCCTTCACCTCGCGCAGGACGGTCTCCTCCAGCGACTCGCCAGGGTCCACGAAGCCAGCGACGGTGCTGAAGAACGGCTCGGGGAAGGTCGCGTTGCGCGCCAGCAGCATCTGGTCGCCCCGGGTGATGAGGACGATGACGGCCGGAGAGATGCGCGGGTAGTAGGGCGTGTGGTCCACCGGGCAGCGGCGGGCGCGCTCCCCCGCGACGAGCTGCGTGGGGGTGCCGCACTTGCCGCAGAAGCGGTGGCTCAGGTCCCACTCCGCGATGGACAGCGCGCGGCCGGCCACGGCGAACGTCGCTTCGTCCACCTGCTTGTAGAGCGAGCGGGCGGGGACGAACTTCATCCCTTCGGGCGGCGCGAAGTCCCCGGGCAGGGGCACCGCGTAGCAGTCCGTGTCGTCGAGCACGCCCAGGAAGTGGGCGCTGGCGGCAAGCTCCGGCAGGTCCGCGCACCGGGGGAGGGCGAGGGTGCCGTCGCGGTCGGACACGAGCAGGTCCATGCCGCGCGCGGGGAACAGGAGCGCGGTGTCGCGCG
>NZ_RAWD01000600.1:0-2196 GCF_003612065.1 Corallococcus sp. CA047B | reverse complement strand
GGCTGGTGCTCGCGGGGGCGGCCTTCGTCGTCGCGCGGCCGGGCTCCACGCAGGGGCCCGCGGTTCCGGTCCAGACGCAGCCGGAGCCCGTGAAGGTGGCCGCGCCGGTGGTTCCCTCGGCGCCGGTGAGCCCGCCTCCCGTCGTGCCCCAGGACACCCCGCCGACCGGTACTCCCGGCCAATCAGGGGCCCTGCCCGGCGGTGAGACGGTGGTCGCGTCGGTGACGGATGCACCGCTGACGGAGGATGGGCCGGAGGAGCCGACCTCGCGCAGGAACACCCCGCGTGCGCCGAAGGGGAAGGTGACGCTGGGCATCGAGGACATCCAGCGCGTGGTGTCGAATGGCCGGTCGCAGATCACCGGCTGTTTCGAGCGCTACAAGTCCAACCTGCCGTCGACCGCGGGCGAGGTGCAGGTGCAGCTCACCATCCTGTCGTCGGGCAAGGTGCGCGCGGACACGCGCGGGCCGCTGGCGTCCACGGACGTGGGCCGCTGCCTGGAGGCGAAGGCACAGGGCCTGCGCTTCCCGGCGCACCGCGACCAAGAAGTCACCGTGCTGATGCCGTTCTCGTGGAAGGTGACGCAGTAGCCAGCCGCCGGGCCCGTCCCGCGTCGCAGCGCGGGACGGACGCCGTCACAGGTCGCGGCGGGCGGACAGCGCCTTGGCGAGCGTGGCCTGGTCGGCGAACTCCAGGTCCCCGCCCATGGGCAGGCCCTGGGCGAGCCGGGTGACGCGCAGGCCAATCGGCTTGAGCAGGCGGGTGAGGTAGAGCGCGGTGGCCTCGCCCTCGATGTCCGGGTTGGTGGCGAGGATGATCTCCTCCACCCGGCTGTCGTTGAGGCGCTCCAGCAGCTCCTTGATGCGCAGCTGCTCCGGGCCCACGCCTTCCAGCGGGGACAGCACGCCGTGCAGCACGTGGTAGCGGCCCTTGAACTCGCGGGTGCGCTCCAGCGCCATCAGGTCCGAGTACGTCTCCACGACGCACAGCGAGCGCTCATCGCGGCGCGAGTCGCGGCAGAAGCCGCACAGCTCCGAGTCGGTGAGGCAGAAGCAGCGCACGCACAGGTGCACCTTCTCCTTCACCTCGCGGATGGCCAGGGAGAGGTCGACGGCGTACTCGCCCGGCGCTCGCAGGATGTGGAAGGCGAGGCGCTGGGCCGTTTTTTCGCCAATGCCCGGCAGCTTCGCGAGCTGGGCGACCAGGCGGTTCAGCGGATCGGGCGTCATCCGGTTTTAATTAATGCCGGGGATCTTCACGCCGCCGGAGATCTTCGCCAGCTCGCTGTTCATGTGCTGACGGCTGTTCGCCAGGGCAGCGTTCACGGCGGCGGTGACGAGGTCCTCGAGCATCCCGGGGTCATTGGGGTCGATGGCGCTCTTGTCGATCTTGATGCTGCGGATCTCCTGGACGCAGTTGGCGACGACCGTCACGAGGCCCTCGCCGGACTTCGCCTCGACGGTCTCTTCCGCCAGCTGCTTCTTCCGCTCCTCGATCTTCTCGGTGAGCTTGTTCGCCTGCCGGATGAAGTAGTTCAGGTCGATGCCGGGCATGTGCTTCCTCGGTCCCCGGGCGTAGGAGCGCGCGCCGCCATGGCGCCGCTCGGAGCAGGGACGTTGGGGCCCACCCTAGCGGGGCCCGGGGGCGTTGTCAGTCATCAGGAGTGGTGGGCATGTCCGTGAGGACGGCCGGTGGGCGCTCGGGCTCGTAGACCTGGATGTGTTCGATTTCGCCGCCCAGCATCTTGAGGATGGACCGCACGGCGGCATGGGAGCGCACCTTTCCCTCGGTGGACTTCTCGTGGGTGGCGCGGCTGTGGGAGTCCTGTTCGGAGATGCTCATCCCCAGGCCGTGGGCTTCCTGGGCCTGGGCCACGTCCTGGATGGTGAGCTTCACGGGCCGGCCGAAGTGCGAGGCCAGGGCTGCGTCGACGGTGGACTTGCCCGCGGCGGCCGTCACTGCGGCCTTGTGGAAGGCGGCGGTGGGCGGGAAGCCGAGGATGATTTCGCCCGCCTTCATGGACAGGAGGCGCCCGTTGGCGAGCGCGGTGCCATGGCGCACGGACGTGGCCTTCACGCTGTCCACGGCGGCGCGCCAGCGCTCGGGCAGGGAGCGGTTGGGATTGTCGCGGCCGGCGGCCACGGGCGCCATCGCGGGCGGCGGTTCAGGCTCCGGAGGTTCCGGTTCGAACGCGGC
>NZ_RAWD01000005.1:0-101815 GCF_003612065.1 Corallococcus sp. CA047B | reverse complement strand
TCGTCGGCAGCGTCAGAGGTGTATAAGAGACAGGGCCGGGTGCGGGTGGTGCTGGGGGACACGGGTGGGGGCGCGTACTCGGTGTGGTTCCCGGGACGCGGTGCCTGGGTCGTGGTGCCCGCCGTTCTGCTTGAGGACGCGGAGGCGTTCCGGCTCACGGTGCGGCATGAGCTGCAACACCACCGGCAGCGCGACACGGTGTTCGCGTATGCGCGGCTGGGTTTTGACAGTGCCTTCTTCTGGAATCCCTTCGCGCGGGCGTTCAGCCGGTGGCTGGCGGACTGTCAGGAGTTCGCCTGCGACGAAGCGCTCGTCACCGGACCCCGGGTGCCCGCGGAGGCGTATGCGCGGTGCCTGCTCCAGGCGTCGCTGCGCGTCCCGGGCTCCAGTCCCCTTCCCGCCGGAGTCACCGGCATGTCCCACCCCACCGTCAGGAGGATCCACATGTTGTTCGAGCCCCGTCCCCGCAGTTCCGTTCGTGCCCTGGGCCTGGTGTTGTCCTTTTCGTTGGTGATGACGCCGCTGGCGTTGTGGGCGCAGGGGGCGGCGCGTGGCCGCGCGGTGTCACTCGCGGAGGCCCGGGCCCTCGCGGCGGCGCAGCCGGAGGGCGACCTGCCGGTGGTGGTGGACGCGGCCGTGGTGGAGCAGCTCAACCGGTTCGTCACCACGCCGAAGGGGCGCGACTTCATGCGCAAGGCGTTGGCGAATCTCGCGGTGCACCGCGAGGCGCTGGCGGGCACGCTGCGCTCGAAGTCCCTTCCGGAGGGGTTGCTCGCGGTGGCGATGGTGGAGTCGGCGGTGAGCAACCTGCCGGAGACGTCGGGGGAGCCGTCGTTGGCGCCGGGGCAGAGGGGCGCGGGCGTGTGGATGTTCATTCCGGAGACGGCGCGCCGTTATGGCCTCAAGGTGGAGGCCGGGCGGGACGAACGGCTGGACGTGGCTCGCGAGACGGAGGCCGCCGCGGCCCTCTTCCAGGCGCTGCATGCGCGCTACGGCGGCGACTGGCGGCTCGCGCTCGCGGCCTACAACCAGGGTGAGGGCGTGGTGGACCGGGTCCTCGCGGAGACCAAGGTGCGGGATGTGAGCGAGCTGACGCGCACGGGCAAGCTCAACGGCTACACCAGCACCGTGCAAGCCGCGGTGTTGCTGTTGCGCAATCCGCACCTGCTCGACTGACGTTCCGCCAGGGAGGCCCTGGGGAATGTGCCCGGGGCGCCCGCGTTGGGATGCGCGTGGGCTGCTTTCGCGCCAGGATGCGCCCACTGCCAGCCAGCCAACGCAGGGGTGGGGAAACGCCAATGAAGATCGTCGCGCTCGTTCGTCCGGCTGGAGAAGTCCCCGAAGCAGCCCAGGTGCTCGCGGCGGCCTCGGGCATGGCGCCAGCGGAGGCCCGCATGCGGCTGGCCCCGGAGCCGCCGGCCCTGCTCGCGCGGCTCGCGCCTGAAGCGGCGGATGCGCTGGTGAAGACGCTCCAGGACGCGGGGCTCGCGGCGCTCGCCATCGACGAGGCGGAGACCGTGGAGCGGGTGACGGCCCGGACCGTGACGTTCGGCTCCGCGCAGGGGACGTTCACGCCCCGCTCCGGTGCGCCGCTCACGATGGCCTGGGAGGACGTGACGGTCATCCTCCGAGGGGCCAGCTCCATGCGCACGCAGAGCGAGCACACCGAGAAGAAGACGCAGGTGGCGCTGGGCGCGGCCATCATCACCGGTGGCCTGAAGATGACGAAGACGACGGAGACGAGCGTGCGCGGCTCGCAGGAGGAGACGTCGCAGGTGGTCTTCGTCTTCGACCGCGACGGGCGCGGCGCGGTGCTTCCGGAGCTCGGGTTGGATTTCTCGTGTCTGGGGCCCGCGATGCAGCCGTCGCGCACGGCGAACATGGTCGCCCTGTCGCGCCTGTTGCGCGAGCGCGCCCCCGCGGCCTTCTACGACGAGCGGCTGTTGCGGCTGGGGCGCCGGCCCCTGCCGTTCGTCCTGGGCGGGGCGGTGCAGATCGTGAGTGGCGCCACGTCCCATTCACGCATCAACACCGCGCAGGGCCTGGACGTGCTCGCGGAGGCGATGCGGCAGGGCGTTGCTCGGGGCTATCTGCCCTGAGGCCGCGCTCGCGGCGCGGGGTTCCCCAAGGGGCGTGGAGGCCAGGCTCCAACGCATGGCACTTCCCGCCCGGAGCCTTCACGCATGCGGGGGCGTCGAATCCGGCGGTGGACGCGAAATCCACGCGGCGATGAAGACGTCCAGCTCACCGCGCATCACGTCCTTCACGCGCGGCGTGCCGGCGCCGGTGCGCGGATCCTCCACGCGAGCGCCCCGGCCCAGGAAGTAGCGGCGGGCCTCGTCGGTGCTGGCGCCCTGGCCCGCGACGACGCGCGCCGCGATGCCCTTGAGCTCGTCCATCTCCCCGGCCCCGATGAGCGTCAGCATGCGCCCCGTCGCCTCGTCCTTCGCGGTGACCTCGTTGCGCACGCGCTGGAGGTATTCGCCCTCGCGGCTCTTCACCGGACGGCCCTCCAGCACCAGCAGCGCCCGCTCCACTTCCTCCAGCGGCCCGCCCCGGTGCACACGCACGTACGCGCGCTGGCGCTTCTCTTCCTCCAGGCGGCGGTGCAGCCCCGTCTCGCCCGCGAGGAACCCGTACGCTCCCGGCCCGGCGATGCGCACCACCACGCGCGCGGGTGTCTCCGCCTCCGCCACGGCCGTGGCCTCGTAACCGCGCCGCTGCGCCCAGCCCAGGTACATGGTGGCCAGCTCCTGCACCCACGCGTCCTGCTGCTCCGACGCGTCGCTGGCGCAGATGTCCACCAGCGCCTCGTTGTCCAGCGGCGTGGCCCCCGCGGCCCGCAGGGCCTCCGCCATCTGGACCTCGCGCGCCACGTCCTCCACCTGCCGGGCGGCGGACGCCAGTTGCACCTCGTTCTTCGCCTCGCGCACCAGCCGGCGCCCGAAGAGGCACGCGGCCTCCAGGCGCTCCAGCTCGCCAATCTGCGCCTCCACCGTGCGGAAGGCGCGGATGACGTCCGCCGCGTGCAGCGGGTCGTCCCAGAGGTTGGGCGCCTGTGTCTCCGCCAGCAGCGCGGCGCGGCGCTCCTCCAGCTCCGGTCGCCCCGCGGACGTGGCCAGCGCGCGGGCACGGCCCACCAGCCGGTCCATTTCGATGAGCAGCGACTTGCGATCCAACCGGCGCTTCACCGCCGCCGCCTTCGCGGAGGGCAGCAGCAGCTGCGCCGTCACTTCCCGGGGCGGCGGGACGGGCTCGGCCACCGCCACCACGCGGCCTCCGGGACGGGCCTCCACGCGCACGGGCGTGCCCGGCGGCAGCGGCCTGCGGGCAATCTCCACCGCCAGCGCCGCGGTGAGCGTCTTCTCGATTTCCCGCTGCAGGTAGCGCGCGCCGAACTGCGGCGAATAGCCGCGCTCCACCAGCCGGTCCACCACCTCCGGTGTCACTTCCACGTCCAGCGCGCGCGCGCGGATGCCCTCTCGCTCCAACACGCGGCCCACCTCGCGCTGGGCGATCTTGCGGATGTCCACGCGCGAGAGCGGACGGAAGTGGCAGATGGCGTCGAAGCGGTTGAGGAACTCCGGACGGAAGGCCTCCGCGATGCGGCGGTCCACCTCCGACACCTGTTCCTCGGCGCGCTTGTGCGCGGCGAAGCCCAGGCCCGCCTCGCGGTACACCTCCGAGCCCACGTTGGACGTGGCCACGATGAGCGTGTTGTTGCACGACACCGCCTCGCCCGCGCCGTTGACGAAGGTGCCCTCGTCGAAGAGCTGGAGGAAGCGGTCGTGCACGCTGCGCGCCGCCTTCTCGAACTCGTCCAGCAGCAGCACGGTGAACACCTTGCCGTCGAGCAGCGCGGACAGCTCTCCGCGCCGCGTCTCCAGCGCGGGCGCCCACGACGCGCCGAAGGGCACGCTCTCATCGCCGTCGTTCGGGTAGTCCGCCATGTTCAGGCGCACCAGCCTGTCCGCGGAGCCGAAGAGGTACTCGGCCAGCAGCTTCGCCAGCTGCGTCTTGCCCACGCCCGTGGGCCCGGCGAAGAGGAACACGCCCAGCGGACGGCGCGGGTCGTTGAGGCCCGCCTTGAGCAGCGCCACCGACCGCAGCACCGCGCCCACCGCGTCCGTCTGGCCGAGCAGCCGCTCCCCGAAGAAGCGCTCCGTCTCCTCCAGGTCCAGCGGCATCGCGTCGTCCACGACGAAGCGGGGCAGGCGCGTGGCGGCGCAGAAGCGCGTGAGCACGTCCTCCGGCCCCACGTGGTCGCGCGCCATGCCCGCGGCCTCCGCCGCCGTCTCCTTGAGCAGCTCGATGGCCTTGCGCGGCATCTGCTGCGCCAGCAGGAACTTCGCGGACAGGCGCAGCACCAGGTCGCACGCGGCCGGGTCGATGGGCAGCCGCAGGTCGCGCTCCAGCTCCTCCGCCACGCGGCCGACAATCCAGCGGGCCTTCTCCAGCGGCGGTTCAAGGAGCGGCAGCAGGTGGAGCCGCTCGGCCAGGGCCTCGTCCGCGCGCAGCAGCTCCTGCACGCGCTTGGGTTCGGTCTCGAAGATGAAGCGCAGCCCACCGGTGCGCAGCGCGCGCACGGCCACCGGGGCCAGGGGGCCGCCCAGGGCCACGGGCAGGTCGCGGATGTAGACGATGGGGCAGGGGTGCCGGCCCAGGTGCGTGAGCAGCTCCTCGAAGCTCTCCGCGGCCTGGCGCTGGGTGCTGCGCGCCAGGATGTTGGCGACGGACACCTCCACGAGCCGCGCCTGCGCCAGGTCCCCGTCCACGCGGCCTTCCGCGATGCGGCGGGCCACCTCCTGCACGAGCGCGCTCTTGCCCACGCCGGGCTCGCCCGCCAGCAGCGGGTGCTTGCCTCCACGCGTCAGCAGGCCCAGCACCTCCGTCACGGCGCTGTCCACGCCGTGCGCCGCCGGCAGCTTCCCCTCGCGTGCCATCGCGGTGAGGTCGCGGTCGATGAGCCGCTCCTGGTCTTCGCTCTTCCTCGTGGCCATGGTGGTCCGGAACGCCCCCTCGACGTGCGGCACTCTAACCGGTGCCGCACGGAAGCGAAGTCCCGGCACCCCCGGGACTCAGGTTTCCAGCTCCGTGTGCCAGTAGGCGACGTCCCTCAGGAACTTGCGCCAGGACATCGGCACGCCCTGTTCGACGAGGAACGACAGGTGCACGGCGTTGGGCATCTTCTTCGGCTTCACGGGCACGGCGAGCAGCGTCAGGCGCGCCTGGGCCGGGGTGCGGTTGCCCTTGCGCTGGTTGCAGGGCACGCAGGCGATGACGATGTTCTCCCAGCTCGTGTGGCCCCCTTGAGCGCGCGGCACCACGTGGTCGTACGTGGCCTCCGGACGCGTGACCTTGCGGCCGCAGTACTGGCAGCGGCAGTGGTCGCGCTGGTAGACGTTCTCGCGGCTGAAGCGGATGCCGCGCGGACCCTTCCACAGGGCGCGCACGAAGCGGATGACGGACGGCATGCGCAACTCCACCGTCACGGAGCGCACGACGCGGTCCTCGTACTCCTCCACCACCTCCACCTTGCCCTGGAAGAGCAGGTGGATGGCGCGTTGCCAGGGGATGCGTGCGACGGGCTCATAGGACTGGCTCAACACCAGCGTTTCCATGACACGGGGCCTTTCGGGCAGGACAGGCCGCCAGGGAGTCGAACCCTGCTCGCCCGGGATTGGAATCCAGGCTGCACCCCGTGCGCGACCTACAAGTGGGAGTGGGGACGGTGAAGCAGGGCGCCCAAACGCAAGAAGAGGCCGGGTTCCCGTAAGGGAGCCCGGCCTCCAGGAGGCTTCCAGACCGCGTCAGGGACGGGGCGGGGAGACCTTCAGGTGCCGGGCGAGGCGAGGCGATAGGACGCGAAGTCGCGCCAGCGGCACGTGAAGGGAGCGGTGCCCGGGCTGGGACGCGAGGACGCTTCGATGCCGTGACCGGAAGGATTCAGGTGCTTGGGGTTCATCGGGGCCTGCTTCGTCGCCGTGCGCATGGGGACCGCTCCTTTCGTTTCCGAAGGACGGAAGCGAAAATCCATTCCTGACAAGCGTCGGAGCGGCCGTTAGGACTCCGCGCATGAAAGCCATCCGCTACCACCAGGTGGGAGGGCCCGAGGTCCTCCGTTGGGAGGACGTGCCCGCACCCACGCCCGGGCCGGGCGAGGTCCTGCTGCGAGTGCACGCCGCGGGCGTGAACTTCGCGGACACCGAGCGTCGCCGGGGCCTGTACGACGCCCAGGCCCCGTTGCCGCGCATCCTGGGCAGTGAGGCCGCGGGCGTGGTGAGCGCGGTGGGGCCGGGCGTGGACGCGAAGTGGGTGGGGCGCCGGGTGGTGGCGCTGACGAAGGAGTCCTACGCGGAGTTCGCGCGCGCGTCCGTGGACGAGCTGCTCGAACTTCCGCCGGAGGTGTCGTTCGCGCAGGCGGCGGCGCTGCTCGTGCAGGGGCTGACGGCGTACCACGTGGTGCACACCGTGGGACGGGTGGAGGCGGGGCAGACGGTGCTCGTGCACGCTGCGGCCGGAGGCGTGGGGCTGCTCGCGGTGCAGCTCGTGAAGGCCGCGGGGGCGCGGGTGATTGGCACGGTGTCGGGCGAGGCCAAGGCGAAGCTCGCGCGTGACGTGGGGGCGGATGAGATTGTCCGTTATGACCAGGAGGACGTCGCGGCGCGGGTCCTCGCGCTGACGCAGGGACGCGGTGTGGAGCGCGTGCTGGATTCGGTGGGCGCGAGCACGTGGCAGGCCAGCGTGGACGCGCTGGCGCCCTTCGGCCACCTGGTGAGCTACGGCAACGCCAGCGGCCCTCCGCCGCATGTGGAGGTGGAGTCCCTGTACGCGAAGTCGCTCACGGTGAGCGCCTACTGGCTGCGCACCCCCACGCCCCCGGAGGTGCAGCGCCGGGCGCGGGAGGCGCTGCTGGCGCAGGTCGTGGCGAAGCGGCTGCGCGTCGTGGTGGGGTTGACGCTTCCCCTGGCCCAGGCCGAGGAGGCCCACCGCAAGCTGGAGGGCCGGGACACGGTGGGCAAGGTGGTGCTGGTCGGGGAGGGGTGAGGCTCCCCGGTCGCGCTCAGTGCGGTGAGGCCGTGCTCACGACGACTGGCTCCGTCCGCGCGGGCCCGCGGCCGATGCGCAGCACCACCAATGCCGCACCCAGGCAGATGACTCCGGCGACGACCCACGCGGGCGTGTACGTCTCCAGCGACGTGCGGATGACGCCCGCGCCCAGGGCTCCCAGGCCCGCGCCAATCTGGTGCGCGGCCACCACCCAGCCGAAGGCGATGGGCCCGTCCTCCGCGCCCACCGTCTGCGTCGTCAGGCGCACCGTCGGCGGCACGGTGGCGATCCAATCCAGGCCGTAGAACACCGCGAACAGCGGCAGGCCGAAGAGCGACATCTCGAAGGCGCTCGGCAGGTAGAGCAGCGCGATGCCGCGCAGGCCGTAGTACCAGAACAGCAGCCAGCGGTTGTCGAAGCGGTCCGACATCCACCCGCTCGCCGTCGTGCCCACCAGGTCGAAGATGCCCATCAGCGCGAGCAGCCCCGCCGCCCGGACCTCCGGGATGCCGTGGTCCATGCACGCGGGAATCAGGTGCGTGCCCACGAGCCCGTTCGTCGTCGCGCCACAGATGAAGAAACTCCCCGCGAGCAGCCAGAAGTCGCGGTGCCGCGACGCCCGGCCCAGCGCCCCCAGCGCGTTCGCCAGCGGATTGACGGTGGACACCTTCGCCGGCTCCGCGTCCGGCGCCGCCCCGAACGGCTTCAGCCCCAGGTCCTCCGGCCGGTCGCGCACGAACAGCGCGACCAGCGGGATGATCACCGCCACCACGCCCGCGACCGTGAAGGACACGGCGCGCCAGCCGTGGTGCTCCACCTGCATCGCCAGCAGCGGCAGGAAGACGAGCTGTCCTGTCGCCGTGCTCGCGGTGAGCAGGCCCATCACCAGCCCCCGCCGCGTGACGAACCAGCGCTGCACGACCGTCGCGCCCAGCACCATCGCCGTCGTCCCGGTGCCCAGGCCCACGAGCACGCCCCAGAAGAGGACCAACTGCCAGGGCGCGTGGATGAAGTTCGTCAGCGCCACCCCCACCGCGATGATGCACAGCGAGACGAGCGTCGTGCGCCGGATGCCGAACTTCTGCATCAGCGCGGCCGCGAACGGCCCCACGAGCCCGTAGAGCACCAGGTTCACGGACACGGCCGAGGAGACGAGGGCCCGGCTCCAGCCAAACTCCCGCTCCAGGGGCACGATGAACACGCTGGGCGTCGCGCGCACACCCGCCGCGCACAGGAGCACCACGAAGATGGTCGCGGCGACCACCCAGGCGTAATGGAGCCTTCCAGCCTTCATGACGGTGTCTCCTTGCGGCGGGCGCGACCGGGCCCGCGTATACTTCCCACCGGAGCGCGGGCGTGTTCCCCCGGCTTCACGGAACGGCGATGTCCCAAGACGACACCCTGCGCACCCTCTGCAACTGTCTGGCGCTGCGACAGGCGAGCCGCCACGTCACCCAGTTCTATGATCAGGTGCTCGCGCCCAGCGGCGTGCGGACCACGCAGTACTCCATCCTCCACCGCGTCCAGACCCAGGGCCCGCTGACCGTGAACGAGCTGGCCCATCAACTGGTCATGGACCCCTCGACGCTCACCCACAACCTCAAGCCCCTGTTGAAGGACGGCCTCGTCGCCCTCCAGGTGGGCCGCACCGACCGCCGCCAGCGCGCCGTGGACATCACCGCCGAAGGCAAGGACGTCTACCGCAAGGCCCGGCCCCTCTGGCTGCGTGCCCAGGCGGACTTCGAGCACGCCGTGGGCGACTCCCAGGCCTCCGCGCTGCGCGACCTGCTGGCCTCCGTCGCCCGGACGGGCCTGGGCCAATCCCAAGAAGAGACCCCCGCGCCCAAGGCCACCTCCCGTCGCCGTCGTTGAGCCGGAGCGCACGGCTCACGCTCCTTCAAGGAAGGCGAGGAACGCGGCGACCTGATCCGCCCACAGCTCCGGGTGCGCCTGGGTGAGGTGGCCGAAGGAGCGCGCGTCACCTTCCTGCACCACGAAGCGCCCGTGCTTCACGCGGGGCATCAGCGTCTCCAGCGTGCGCAGCGAGACGGGGTTGAACTCGTCGTCGGAGAAGTTGAGCGCGAACACCCGGGCCTGGATGGCGCCGAGCGCGGGCTCCGGGTCGTAGTCGGAGGAGGATTCGAGCGAGTACAGGACGTCATTGGCGTCCATGCCTTCCGCCTGCGTCATCGCCGTCGCGATGAAGGCGTCCGCCGCCGCTGCATCCGGCAGCGTGGCCTGCAGGTGGGGCACGCCGTCGAGCATCATGCGGAAGACGGGGAACGCCTCGCGCCAGCCCCGGGGCGTGGCGGTGTAGAAGCCCGCCTTCCATTCCGGGTCGGTGCGGATCTGCCGGGAGACGAACCGGCGCCACAGCAGGTTGCGCCCGGCGATGCGCGTGGGCAGCGCCACGATGGGCATCACGCCCTTCACCGCGTCCGGATACAGCTCGCTCCATTGCCACGCGTTCATCCCGCCCATGGACAGGCCCACGATGGCGTGCAGCCGCGCGATGCCCAGCGTCTGGGTCACCAGCCGGTGCTGCAGCTCCACCATGTCCCGGTAGCCGTAGGCGGGGAACTTCGTGCGCGCGCCGTCGCTCGGCTTGCTGGAGCGACCGTGGCCCACGTTGTCCGGGAAGATGAGGAAGTACTTCGTCGCGTCCAGGGGACGGCCCGGCGCGAACAGCGAATCCATGAAGGGCTTGCCCCGCAGCACCTGTCCGCTGGCGCTGGTCCAGTGCAGCAGGAGCACCGCGTTCGTCACCGCGCCGGAGGCATCCCGTCGCGGCGTGCCCAGCGTCGCGTAGTGGATGCGCACTTCCGGCAGCACCGTGCCGTCCCGGAAGCGGTGGTCCTGGAAGAACGCATCCGCTTCGCGCGCCTCCAGCGCCGTCGGAGCCGCCGGGGCGGGCACGGCCTCGGCGGCCTGCTCACGCGGGGGCGCGCTGGCGCACCCCGAGGTCAGGACACCCACCGTCAGCAGGAGGGCGCGAAGGGACGACGAGGCGGACGTCCGGCGTGCGGAGTTCATCACGCCGGAAGGATTGCCTGTATATGCAGCTATTGTAAAGCCACCCCCGTCAGGGCGTGGGCGTGGCCGTCGGCGCGGGCTTGAGGTAGCGGTCGAAGAACTTCTGGGCGCGCTCGTTCACCTCCACCTCGTTCTTCTTCTTCTTGAAGCCGTGGCCCTCGTCGGGGAGCAGGAGGTACTCGACGGGGACGCCGTTCTTCTTCACGGCGGCGACGATCTCATCCGACTCCGCCTGGGGAACTCGCGGATCATTCGCGCCCTGGATGACGAGCAGCGGCTTCTTGATGCGCTCCGCGTGGAAGAGGGGGGAGATCTCCTTGAGCATCGTCTCCTGCTTCTCCGGGTCGCCCACCTCCTGGAACATGGCCTGACGGAAGGCGCCCCACTCGGGCGGCATGCCCTTCAGGGTGCGCAGCCAGTTGGAGATGCCGAAGGCATCCACGCCCGCCTCGAAGGAATCCGGGTGGAAGGTGAGCGCCGCCAGCACCATGTAGCCCCCGTAGCTGCCGCCGATGATGCCCACGTGCGAGCCATCCACGTACGGCAGGCTCGCCAGGTACTTCCGGGCCTCCACGACGTCGCGCAGCGGCTCCTTGCCGTGCTTCTGGTCATCCGCCTTGTGGAACGACTTGCCGTAGCCCGTGCTGCCCCGGTTGTTGATGCCCAGCACCACGTAGCCCCGGTTCACCAGGTACTGGATGAAGTTGATGTAGCCCTTGCGCGTCTGGCCCCCGGGGCCGCCGTGCACCCAGACGAGCGCGGGAGCCTTCTGTTCGGGCGTGGCCTGGTGCGGCTTGAAGAGCAGGTTGGGGATCTCCAGCCCGTCGAAGGACTTGAAGCGCACCACCTGCGACTCCACCAGGTCCTCCGGATCCAACGCCTTGCCCATCGTGTCCGTCAGGCGCGTGGCCTTCTTCGTGGTCAGGTCGTAGACGTACAGGTTGGGGGAGGCGCGGTCGCCCTCGTGCAGGAAGGCCAGTTTCTTCTCGCCTCGGGAGAAGACGACCTCCGACACGGCGCCCTCCGGGAGCTGGGGCAGGGACAACTGCGTACCCGCCTTCACGTCGTGCAGCCGCACCTCCGTGCCCGCGTCCACGTTGAGGGTGGTGACGCGCCACGCCCCCGTGCGCGAGAAGGTGGACGCGACGATGTCCCAGTTGGCCTTCTCCACGTCCTCCCACTTCCCGGCCTCCTTCGCCGGGCGCACCAGGCGCGTGAACTCCGAACCGTCGTCCGTGAGCAGGTACAGCTCCCCGGACACCGGGTCGATGTCCGCCACCGAGTAGCTGGCGGTCCCCTGGTGGGGCGTGAGGTTCTTCAACGTCTTCGTCGCGACGTCGTAGCGCCACACGTTCCCGTCGGACGTGGTGAGGGCCTCCTCCATCACCACGAAGGACTCGTCGGGGGCGATGCCGGAGAGGGCGAGGCCCTTGTCGTTCTGGAACAGCAGCGTGCGTGCGTAGGTCTTCGCGTCATGGCGGTACAGGTCCATGGCGCCCTCGTCGCGTTCGTTGGTGACGATGTAGAAGGCGGACTCGTCGCGGCTGAACCCGAAGAAGTGCGCGACCCCCTTCTTCAGGGGCGTGAGGTCCCGCTCCTTGCCGTCCGGCGTGCGCACGTACACGTGCGTCTGCTCGTTGCCGCCCTGGTCGCGCTCGAAGAGGAAGCGGTTGTCGCGCGGGAAGGCCCCTACCAGCCGGACGCTGTCCGTCTTGGAGTTCGTCAGCGCGGTGGGCTTGCCTCCCGCCACCGGCACGCTGGCGACGTTGTAGATGCCCGTGGCGTTCGACGAGAAGAGGATCCGCTTCTCATCCGAGGCGAACGCGGGGCCCGACACCTCCGTCGTCCCCATGAACTGCTCCATCGTGTACTGGCGCGACGGTCGCTGCACGGGCTTGAGCGCGGGGGCCGGGGCCGGCTTCTGCGCGGCGGGCGGTGGGGCGGCCACCGCCAGCAGGGGAACGAACAGCGTCGCGGCGAGGATGCGATGCAGGGGTTTCCGGACGTTCAAACGGCCTCCAGGGCAGCGTTGGACGGACAGGAATCTGCCCCAACCCCACGGGGAAGGTCAGGGGGTTCCTCCAGGACCCGGCAAGGGGGCGGACAAACCTGACATAAGGCTGTCACTGCCCGGGGGGATAAGGGTCGGGTTCCTTCAACGCGGCACCGGAGACCTCGCCATGACCCAGACCCAGAACGACTCCCAGCAGAACCCCGCCAAGGCCGGCGTGCGGACCTATACGGGCGGCTGCCACTGTGGCGCCGTGCGTTACGAGGCCACCGTGGACCTGGCCGACGTGAGCCGCTGCAACTGCACGTTCTGTACGAAGTTCGGCAACGTCGGCAACGTCTCCATGAAGCCGAGCGCCTTCCGGCTGATCAAGGGCCAGGAGCATCTCAGCGAGTACCGGCGCGAGGGGAGCCCGAACTCCCGCAGCTTCTGCAAGCACTGCGGCGTCAAGTGCTTCGGCGCCGGGGACGTGCCCGAGATGGGCGGCCTGTTCCGCTCCGTCGGCGTCAACACGCTGGATGACGTGGATCCCTCGCTGCTCACCTACCAGTACTGGGACGGCCGACACGACAACTGGCAGTCTGGCCCGCGCTCCAGCCCGTGGCCCTTCCAGCCCACGGTTTCTTGAGTCCTTCGGAGGGCAGGGGCTTTGGTGGCCCCTGCCTTCCGGAGCACTACACCCGGCCCGCGGCGTCGCGACCGGCGGCGCGGCCGGAGAAGATGCAGCCTCCGAGGAACGTCCCCTCCAGCGCGCGGTAGCCGTGGACGCCACCGCCACCGAAGCCCGCCACCTCGCCCGCCGCGTAGAGCCCGGGAATCGTCTCCCCCTGGGCGTTGAAGACGCGGCCCGAAAGGTCGGTCTCGAAGCCGCCCAGCGTCTTGCGCGTGAGGATGTTCAGCTTCACGCCGATGAGCGGCCCCGCCTTGGGGTCCAGGATGCGGTGCAGCTTCGCGGTGCGCACCAGCTTGTCGCCCCGGTAGCCGCGCGCCTGGCGGATGGCGGCGATTTGAAGGTCCTTGCCGAAGGGGTTGTCCAGCTGTCCGTCGCGGGCCAGCACCTCGCGCTCCACGGTGGCGAAGTCCAAGAGCGGCGTCTCCGTCTTCGCGTTCATGCCGGCGACCAGCTCGCGCAGGTCCTTGGCCACCACGAAGTCCTCGCCCTTCTCCTTGAAGGCCTCCACCGGGCCCATGGCCTTCTTGCCCACGGCGCGGTTGAGGACGCCGAACCAGTCCTTGCCCGTGAGGTCCGGGTTCTGCTCCGACCCGGACAGCGCGAACTCCTTCTTGATGATCTGCTGATTCAGCAGGAACCAGGTGTGCTCATGGCCCGTCTTCATGATGTGTTCCAGCGTGCCCAGCGTGTCGAAGCCGGGGAACAGCGGCGGGGGCAGGCGCTTGCCGGTGGCGTCCAGCCACAGCGAGCTGGGGCCCGGCAGGATGCGGATGCCGTGGCGTGGCCAGATGGGGTTCCAGTTCCGCAGACCTTCGGTGTAGTGCCACATGCGGTCGCGGTTGATGAGGCGCCCGCCCGCGGCCTCGGTGATGGCGATCATCCGCCCGTCCACGTGGTCGGGCACGCCCTGGACCATGAACTTCGGCGCGGGGCCCATGTGCTTGGGCCAGCTCTTGCGGACCAGCTCGTGGTTGCCGCCGATGCCGCCCGACGTGACGATGACCGCCTGCGCGCGCAGTTCGAAGTCGCCTTCCGTCTTGCGGGAGCTGGTGACGCCGCGCGGGACGTCGGTGGGCTCCAGCTTCATGCCGCGAACACCGACGACGGCGCCCGCGGTGACGAGCAATTCGTCCACGCGGTGGCGGAACAGGAACGTGAGCTTGCCGGCGGCCTGCGCCGCCATCGCCCGGCGGATGAAGGGCGCGAGCACGCCGGGGCCGGTGCCCCAGGTGACGTGGAAGCGGGGGACGGAGTTGCCGTGGCCCACCGCGCCATAGCCGCCGCGCTCGGCCCAGCCCACCACGGGGAACCAGGTCATCCCCTGCTGGTGCAGCCAGGAGCGCATCTCCCCTGCGGCGAAGCCGACGAAGGCCTCCGCCCACTTGCGGGGCCAGTGGTCCTCCTCGCGGTCGAAGCCCGCGGTGCCCATCCAGTCCTCCAGCGCGAGCGCGTGCGAGTCCTTGATGCCCATGCGCCGCTGCTCGGGCGAGTCCACCAGGAACAGGCCACCGAACGACCAGAACGCCTGCCCGCCCAGGTTCTGCTCACCCTCCTGGTCAATGATGGCGACGCGCTTGCCGGCATCCGTCAGTTCGGTCGCGGCGACGAGGCCCGCCAGCCCTCCGCCCACGACGATGACATCCACTTCCTGGCCCATGCGGTTGCCTCCTGGTGACGTTGCGCGCGCGGATGATAGGCGAAGCTTTCGCCGCAGTGGATTGCGGAGCCCATTTCACATGCGCACCTCAGGGGTAGGAGGTGAAATGGCCATGTCACGCAAGATGATGGACTGCCGGGAGACCCCCAGCGAGTCCAACTGCACGCTCACCATCACGGGCGAGGAGGACGAGGTGGTCCGGGCCGCGACCGAGCACGCCGTGTCCGTCCACGGTCACGAGGACGTCCCCGCGCTGCGCGAGATGATCCGCGTCTCGCTCAAGGATGAACCGGGGTTCCCGACCGGCGAATCCGTGCCGATTCCCGGCGCGGTGCAGCCGCCTGGGTTGCACTGAAGCCTCCGCCTGGAGGTCGGTGCGTCCTGGAGGAAGGCAGCAACAGGGCTGGTCGCCCGTTCAGTCCTCGTGGTAGCCCTGTCGCGCGTCCGCCTTCGCGCGGGTGCGCGACCTTGAGGAGTGCGGATGCCACACCGTTGCGCCTGGTCCGAGGGCGACCCGCTGTATCAGGCCTACCATGACGAGGAATGGGGCGTGCCGGAGCGCGACAGCCGCGCGCTCTGGGAGCTGCTGATGCTGGAGGGATTCCAGGCGGGGCTCGCGTGGATCATCATCCTGCGCAAGCGCGAGGCCTTCCGGAAGGCGTTCAAGGGCTTCGACCCGAAGGTCGTGGCGCGCTTCACCGAGAAGGACGTCGAGCGGCTGATGGGCGACGCGGGCATCGTCCGTGCGCGCGCGAAGATTCAAGCGACCATCGGCAATGCCCGCGCGTACCTGGACATGGCGGAGGCGGGCGAGGACTTCTCCACGTTCGTCTGGGAACTCGCGGGTGGAAAGCCCCTGCGCAACACCTGGACGGGCAGGGGGGACGTGCCGGCGAAGACCGCGCTGTCGGAGGAGTTCTCCAAGGCGTTCAAGAAGCGCGGCTTCAAGTTCGTGGGGCCGGTCATCGTCTATGCCTGGATGCAGGCGACGGGCATCGTGGACGACCACGTGGTGGGCTGCTTCCGGCACGGCGTGCGGCACCGCTGACGTGGACCCCCGCCCTGAACTAGAACCCCGCGACCACGATTGGGAGAGACACGCAATGCGCATCAACATCACCAGCGTCATGGTGGACGACCAGACCAAGGCCCAGAAGTTCTACACGGAGGTCCTGGGTTTCGTGCTGAAGGTGGACATCCCCATGGGGGGGGAGCACCGGTGGCTGACCGTCGTCTCCCCCGAAGCCCAGTCCGGGACGGAGCTCCTGCTGGAGCCCATGGGGTTCGCCCCCGCGCGTGTCTTCCAGAAGGCGCTGTTCGACGCGGGCATCCCCCTGACGTCCTTCGGCGTGGAGGACTGTCAGGCCGAATATGAGCGGATGCTGAAATTGGGCGTGGTGTTCCGCAGCAAGCCCACGCCCATGGGCCCGGTCACCGTCGCCATGTTCGAGGACACCTGCGGCAACCTCATCCAGATGGTCCAGGTCTGAGCGGTTGAGGACAGGGGCCCATCGGTCAGGTGGCCCCCTGACTTGAGCTGACGCCGGGTTTGCTCCTAATACTCGGCTTTCCAGCTTGACCACAGGGGGATCTCACGATGCGGATCCAAACGAAGTTACCGTCGCCGGAGCCTCGAAAGGCGCTCGCGCCGGCGGGGAATGCTCCAGCCCGGCCGGCGGGCAATGCCGCCACCACGACCACGACCTCCGGTGCCACGGCGCGCCAGGCGGGGTACTCCGAACAGAGTGCGTTCGTCGGCAAGAAGCCGGATCCGACGTCCGCGTTCCAGCGGCAGTTCGGGGCGCTGGCGTCGGACAAGCCGCAGTTCCACGCCACGATGCGCACCGTGTACGGCGAGGGCTACAACGCCGCCCAGGCCGAGAAGTTCCGCCAGCAGGCCCAGGCGGGCGACTTCGGCTGGATGCCCAAGGTGAAGACGGTGTCCGCGGAGACGCTCCAGGGCGCCAACGGCGCCTATGACGCCGCCTCCGGGACGGTGCTCCTCAACGAGTCCCTGGATCCGTCCCTGGCGGCCTCCACCTTCGTGGAGGAGGCCGGCCACCACCTGGACACGAAGCTCAACACCGAGGACACGGTGGGCGACGAGGGCGAGCTGTTCCGCCGCGTCCTGTCCGGCGAGAAGCTGTCCTCCCAGCAGGTGGCGGACATCCGCGCGGAGAACGACAAGGGCATCATCCGCGTCGACGGCAAGGACACCGCGGTCGAGTTCTTCAAGCCGTTCAAGTTCCTCAGCGACGGCGCGAAGGCCGTGGGCGGGGCCATCGTGGACGGCGCGAAGGCCGTGGGCGGGGCCATCGTTGGCGGCGCGAAGGCCGTGGGCGGGGCCATCGTCGGCGGCGCGAAGGCCGTGGGCAACGTCGTCGGGGGCGCCGTGAAGGCCGTGGGGAAGGCGGCGGAGGCGGTGGGCGGCGCGTTGAAGACGGTCGGCGTGCGTTTGTTCGACGGGGTTCGCAGCCTCGCCACGGGCCTCATCAGCACCACGAAGAACTCGGTGCGCAACATCGGGGAAGGCCTGGGCACCTTCTTCGGCGGCGTCGGAAAGCTGTTCCAGGGCAAGTTCGGCGACGGCCTCAAACAGATGGGCCTGGGGCTGGTGAAGACCTTCGTGCAGACGCCCATCGACGCCCTGTTGATGGGCGGGGGCCGGGCGCTCAGCGCCATCCAGACGCTGATTGGCGTGGAGCCGCCGGCGCGCAAGCTCAGCGCCAATGAGATCAACACCCTGCGCGAAGTCTATGGGGACTCCATCGACTACTCCTCCATGCGCATCAAGGAGGGCAACGCGGGGCTGTTCAGCACTTCCGGCCGGGCCTTCACGCACGGAGACACCATCTACATCCCGCCCGGCGACATGCCGATGACGGACGAGCTGCTCGTCCACGAGTCGGCGCACGTCTGGCAGCACCAGAACGGCGGCACGGACTACATGAGCGAAGCGCTGTGGGCCCAGAAGTTCGGGGACGCGTACGACTTCGAGAAGGCCCTGGACGAGGGCAAGTCGTGGAGCCAGATGGACCCGGAGCAGCAGGGAGAGTTCCTGTCACGGGCCCACCGCGCGGACTACTTCAAGGACCCCAGCGCCGGCTTCCATTTCAACGGCAAGGACTACACGGCCCAGTTGGAGGCCGCGCTCGCGCAAGTGCGTGCCGGCGAGGGAGCTCCCTAGTCCATGAAGCCGACGCGCCTGTCCGCCCCGCTGCTGTGCGTGGGGCTGCTGATGCTGCTGACCGCCTGTCGCCCGGTCATCCAGGTGACGCTGGTGGCCGGAGCGCAGCAGCTTCCCGCCCCCCGTTTCGAGGTGGAGGATCCCGAGCATGCGGACCGCCCCCGCTACGACACCGTCCAGGTGCTGAACCGGGAGGGGGAGCTGTTCTGGCGGATGCGCGCCGAGCCGTTCGGTGACGAGAACAGCGTGCGGGCGCTGACCTACGGGGAGGTCCCCACGGGCTTCATCTCCGTGGAGGGGCCCCGGGCGCTCCAACCCGGGGGGCGCTATGCGCTCTTCGTGGTGGGGAGGAACCGGGGCTCCCTCCACTTCGACGTGGATGCGGAGGGCCGCGTCACCGCGGTTCCTCCGTGACGGCCCGGGTGGGGCGCGGGATGATCACCTGAACCCGCGCCGGTCGGAGGCCTTCCGACGGGCGCGCTCTCAGTGGAGGAGTGCCGCGTGGGTCGCGTCCCGACCGTGGATGAATGGGTGGCCCGACTCTCCGCGCGGGATGCTCGCGCGCGCGAGGAGGCGCAGGAGGCCCTGGAAGAAGCGCTGGGGTCCGGTGAGGCGGAGTCGCGGGAGCGGACCGCCTGGGCGCTCATCCAGGAGCTGGGGCGCCCCGGGACGGCGGCCGCCAGTCCCATCCTGTTCCTGTTGCAGCGCGGCTGGTGGCCGCCTCAAGCGAGCCTCACCGGAAGCGCCGTCCAGGCCGTCCTGTCGATGCTGCCGCGAATGGAGGCCGGCTCCGCGGACCTGGAGCATGCGGCGCTGGTGCTGACCCTGGTGTGCAGGGTGGATGCTTCCCAGCTCTCCGCATTGGAAGGGGCGTTCGCGCATCCCCACCCGTCCGTTCGGAGCGCGATGGCGCGCGTGGTGGGGCGGCTGGGGCAGGACGCGCTGCCGGCGCTGCCCTGGGTGCTTGCCCTGCTGGACGACGAGGAGTCGGTGGCGATCTCCGCGCTGGAGTCGCTGGGGTCGCTCGCCGTGCTGGCGCCGGACGTCGCCGCGCCCCGGCTGCTGGAGCAGGTGCGCAGGACGGACGGCGTGCGCCTCTATCTGGCCCTCGTGTCGCTGCGGGGCCTGCTGGAGGAGCTGCTGTTGGAAGAGCGGGCCGTGCCCTCGCTGGTGGGCCTGGAGCCCGCGCTGCTTCGCGCGCTGGATGAGCCGGAGCCGCCCATCCGCCAGGAGTCGGTGTCCCTGCTGGGCCTGCTGGGCCCCGTGTCGCCGGTCGCGCTGGCGGCCCTGCGCGACCGGCTCCGGGATGAGAGTCCTTTCGTGGCGGCGGGTGCCGCCGTGGCGCTGCTCGGGTTGGGGGAGTCGTCAGCGGAGCCCCTCTTCCTGCTGAAGGGGCAGTTGGGGCTGGCGTCGTCGCCCGAGGTCCAGGAGGCCGCGCTGTCCGCGCTGATGTCGGTGGACCCCGCCCGGCTCCGCAGGGCGAAGGGGATGCTGGAGTCGGTGGTCGGTGACACGAGCGGAGCGACCCGTGTCACCCTGGACGACCTGTTGGCCTCGCTGGACTGAGCGCCGGCGTCAGTTGCCGGCGTAGGCGGACATGTTGCTGCCCGGGTAGCCCCCGGTCCCGGTCCAGGTGGAGGGCAGCGTCGTCGTCAGGCCCGGCTGCACCTTGTAGGAACCAGTGCCGCTCGTGTGCCGCCAGTAGACGTTGCCTCCGCCCGACGGACCCAGGACGGCCAGCCAGTACGTCGTGCCCGACGTCACCGCCTGCGACGTGAGGGTGCAGTCGTTCCACGCGTTGGCCGTCACCGTCGCGACGGTGCAGCTTCGCAGCAGCGCGCCGGGCGCTCCGCTCCCATTCGCATACAGGCCGAGCTGGAGCGTGGTGGCCGTGGTCTGTCCGTCCACGTAGATGCGCAGGCGCGTGACGTTGCCGGTGGCGCTCGCCACGTAGCTGAACGCCGCCGCGACGCCCGCGTTCTCGAAGTCGGACGCGCTCAGCACGGTGCTGTTGCCCACCAGGGCCGTGGGCGCGGCGGGGGTCGTCGCGCTGGCGTTGGCGGTGAAGGCCGAGGCGCCCGCGCCGTTGGTCGCCCGGACCCGGTACCAGTAGCGGGTGCTCGCGGCGCGGCCCGTGTCACTGAAGGCCGTCACATTGGCGCCCGGCGTCGCCACCTGGGCGAAGGTGCCCGGCGCACCGGAGACGTCCGGCGCCCGCTCCACCTGGAAGCCGCTCTCGTTGTTCGACGCATCGGTCCACGCCAGGTCCACCTGGCCGGAGGACACCGCCGTGGCCGTCAGGCCGGTGGGGGCCAAGGGCACGGTGACAGCGCTGCTCACGGTGATGGAGACGGTGCTGGTCTGGGTGCTCGCGGCGGGGTTGGCGCTGTCCACGGCCACGGCCCGCACCGTGTGGCCTCCCTGCGCGACGTTGCTCCAGGTGCAGCCGTAGGGGCTGGTGGTGCTGGAGCAGACCAGCGTCGTGCCGTTCGCGTAGAAGTCCACCCGCGCGATGCTCCGGCCAAAGCCGGCGGTGGCGGACGCGGCGAGCGCCACGGAGGCCGGCGCCGTGTACGTGGCATTGGCGACGGGGGAGGTGAGGGCCACCGTGGGCGGGTTGGACAGGGACAGGGGCACCGCGGCGGAGGTGGTGGCCTGGAGCAGGTCGTCGGTGGCCTTCGCCGTCACGCTGTGCGCGCCGTCCAGGAGCGAGCTGACCCCGCAGCTCACGGACGCCGAAGCCGGTGCCGTCACCGTGCACAGCAGCGTGGCGCCGTTGTCGAAGAACTCCACCTTCGCGAGGGTGCGGCCCGGCCCCGCCGTCGCGGTGGCCTGGAGGTTCAGGTTGGCGGGCGCGGTGAAGTTCGCATTGGTGACAGGAGACGTGATGGACACCGTCGGCGCGGAGGTGCTGCCCGCGGAAAGGCCATACAGGGACGCATTGGACGCGCCCGCGTAGACGGTGGAGCTTCCGAAGGTGGGGCCCGGCAGCGCGGAGAGGCCCGTCGGGGAGTAGCGCATGGAGCCGGTGGGCTGATCCATGTAGCGGAACACGCCACCGCCGTTCGCGCCCAGCAGGGCCAGCCAGTAGACGGTGCCCGACGTGAGCGTCACCTGCGGCGCGGCGGTGCAGCCGTACCACTGGCCCGTCACCAGGGGCAGCGGATCCACCACCGCCGTGGTGCAGGAGGAGAGCAGGGTGCCCGGCGCACCGGACGCATCGCTGTAGACGCCAATGGACAGCGAGGCATTGGCATTGCCCGGCGCCGCGAACACCTTGAGCGTCCCCAGCGTCCCCGTCGCGACGGCGGTGTACTGGAACGCGTTCACCGAACCGCCATTGTCGGAGTCGTTCTGCGTGCCCGCGGTGTCGACGCCCACCAGCCGCACGCCACCCGCCGAAGCGCTCACCGTGAAGCTGATGGGCGCGGAGTTCGTGACGAGCGCCGGGCTGCCGCTGTCGGTGGCGCGGGCGAAGACGTTGGAGTACGTGCCGGCCGTCGCGTTCCACGTGCAGGCCGTGCCGGTGGTCGTGAAGCAGAGCGACGTGGTGCCCTGGAAGAACTCCACGCGCGTGAGGGTCCGCCCCGCGCCCGCGCTGGCGTTCGTGCCCAGGGTCGTGCTCCCCGTGGGCAACGTCGCGCCGGACACCGGACTGGTGATGCTGACGGTCGGCGGGCCCGCGACGGTGAGGGCCACCGACGCGGAGCCGCTCTCACCCAGGCTGTCCACCGCCTCCGCGCTTACGGTGTGATTGCCATTGCCCAGGCTGCTCGTGGCCGTGCACGTGACGGGATTGGAGGCCGGCGCGTTGACGGTGCACAGCACGGTGGTGCCGGCGCGGAACGTGACGCTGGCGATGCTCCGTCCCGTGGTGGCCGTGGCGGTGGCCCCGAGGTTGAGCGTGGCGGGCGCGGTGAAGTTCTGCCCGGCCGAAGGGGCGGTGATGGCGACGCTGGGGGCCGTGGGAGGCGCCCCGGAGATGACGATGACCCCGCTGTTCGAGTGGCGGATGCGCAGCGCGTTGTTGCCGGTGTCGAAGGTCCAGCCGTCCGCCGCCAGGTCCGTGCGCTGCGCCAGCGCGGTGCCGCCCGCCGTCACGGACGAGGGCACGAAGGCGAGGCGCAGCACCTCCGTCGCATCGGCGTCATAGGTGGTGTAGCGGACCTCGTTGCCGGGCCCGTAGGTGACGCTCTTCACCACGGAGGTGGTGCGCAGCAGGTGGTTTTGTCCGGCGGGCGCCCAGTCCGGCTGCGCGCCCATGCCGATGACGAAGTGACGGATGAAGTCGCCCCAGCCGTCCGTGAACCAGACGTTGTTGGGATAGGGCCCGTCGATGGTCAGCCCGCTGCTACGCACCATGTACGTGGCCCAGTTGAACGCGCGGAAGGCCTTGTCCTTCGCCGCCGCGTCCCCCGTGAGCTCCGCGTAGCGGGCGTTCACGGCGGCGTAGCGCGAGGTGTGGCTGCCCATCTTGTAGTGGAACGCGTACTGCTCCTTGATGGGGCGCGCGCCGAACTCGAGCGTGTCCCCGAAGTTCGTCTCGATGAAGGCGATGATGTTCTGCACGTGCGCCTGCCAGCTGGGGTCCAGGTCCGGGTGGTCCATGAGGAACTTGGCCGTCTCTCCCGGGACGAGCTGGTTCAGGTTGTTCGTCGCGTCCGAACCCACGTCCTCGAAGTACTGGGTCCAGTTCTGCGTCGCGATGGGACCGTTGGAGCCGAGCAGCCACGCGAGCACGGTGGCCTTCGTGGACTGCCATTGGGACAGCCGGGTCGCGCTGTAGCCGGGCGCGCCGTCGAGCGTGCCCGCCTGCCCCAGCCGGATGAGCTCCTGGTAGAGCTTGAGCGGCTCCACCACGTTGGAGGCGTAGTTGTCGACGATGTTCGCCCCGGTGCGCACGGCGTTGTCGGAGGCCCGCACGCGGTAGGGCCACGGCGACACGGTGGCGCTCGGGGTGCGCAGGTGGCTGGTGAGCTGGTTGGCCGCGTTGATGGCCATGTCCCGGTAGGCCGTGTTGCCATTGAACTTGAACGCCTGCACGGCGGCCCAGGCGAGCGCGCCCACCTTCTCCGGCTGGAGGTAGCCCACGCCGTCCCCCACGCCCACCGAACCTCCCGCCGCCGCGCCGGCATACGTCAGCGAGCCGCTGGCACCGCTCGCGTAGGGCACCTGTGACCAGTGGTCGCCCACCGCCGTCATGCCGTGCGCCAGGTGCCAGTCCAGGAGCGCCAGCGCGGTGGTCCTCAGACGCGGATCATTCTTGTAGGGCGAATAGGTGAGGCCGGACTCCACGAGCATTGCGTACAGGCCGGCGGGGTTGTGCGGCCAGCCCACCGGCGAGCCCGCGGGGGAACACCCGGGAGAGGTGCCGCTGCACACGTAGGAGAACGCGTAGTACGCGGGCTTCGCCACCGACGGGTTCGTGAGGCCGCTCACGTCGGGCATCGCCAGCAGGTACTCCTGGTTCAGCGACAGCACGTGGTCATACGCGGCGGACGCGCCGGGGTTCGCGGGCGGCGCCCACGACAGGAGCTTCCCCGTGCCGTCGCACTGCGCGGCGTGCTGGTCGATGCTGCCCCCGCCGCTACAGGCCACGGACTGGCGCACGGTGGCGGTGCCGGGCGGGGACGCTTCGGTGGACTCGGGAGCGCCGGAGGGCGCGACGCAGCCTGCGAGCAGGACGCAGGTGAGCGCGCCGAGGAGGCCCGCGCGGGAGGCGGAGGGGGAGCAGAAGGACCGCTCCGGGAGGGGGGAGTGCATGGCGTGTGTGTCCCTCGGGCCGTGAGCGGAAGGCTTCACGAGAGGGCTCGCACCAAAGGCAACGGCCCCGGAGATTGCTCTCCAGGGCCGCCGGGGACTGCCTCGTGCTTCAGGGGCTCAGACGGGGATGAACACCCGCTGGGTGCCGTGCGTGCGGATGCCCGCGATGTGGTCGCTGGCTTCCCGGCCGTTGCCCAGCGTGACGGCGATGTGGCCGTGCGGGTTGCCCGGGCTGTTGTAGGCGTCGCTCACGATGATGGCGCCGGGGGGCAGCTGCTTGATCTGCTCGTCGGTGAGGCTCACCTCGCGGAAGCGCGAGTCCTTGGCCAGCACGTTCCCGTACATGTACGCGGACGGGAGCGGATTGACGTTCAGGCCCGCCGCCGCGAGGGCGCGGTTGACGCCCTTGGCGCACCAGCCGGTGGTGTTCATCGACGAGGCCATGGACTGGGCGGAGGAGGCCAGCCGGCTGGCGTTCGCACCGAACGAGCTGGGAATTTCACCCATGGGCGCGGCGCCCGAAGCGCCGAAGGAGCCACCCGTCGCGGAGGACCGACCGCCGCCGCTCGCGCCACCGGACTGGAAGCTGTCGCTCTTGCCCGGGATGCTCAGCGAGTTGCCGGTGATGATCAGGTCGGGGTTCGAGATGCCGTTGGCCTTGGCCAGCGCCGACACCGTGGTGCCGAACCGACCCGCCAGCGCGGACAGCGTGTCTCCCCTCTGGATGCGGTAGCTCATGATGATGGTTCTCGTTCTTGGAAATCGGGAGTCGTGGCGGGATTATCGGCTGGAGGGGCCCCGGGTTGCGTCCTTCCCAGAAAACCCGCCCCAGGAGCACGCGTGAACAGCAGCCGGCCCGTGGACGAATGGGTAGCCCGCCTCTCCCTCCCCGATGCGCAAGCCCGGGCGGAGGCCCTGGAGGCCGTTGGGGAGGCGCTCGGATCCGAGGAGGTGGTGATGCGCGAGCGGACCGCCCAGCTCCTCCTGAAGGACCTGGCCCGGCCGGCCTCCACCGCGCACGGCCTCATCCTGTCCCTGCTTCAGGCGGACTGGTGGCCGCCCCCCGAGCGCCTCGCGGCCAGCGCCGTCCAGGCCATCACGGAGGCCCTGTCGCGCATGGAGGCGGCGGATCCCGCCGTGAGGGATGCCGCGCTGGTGCTGGGCAACGTGTGCCGGGTGGACCCCTCCCAGCTTTCGGCCCTGGGCGCGGCGTTGGATCACCCACGCCCCGCGGTCCGGCACGCCATGGCCCGCGCGGCGAGCCGGGCCTTCGACGAGAAGGGCGTGCTGCTGCCGAAGCTCATCGCGCACCTGGACGACCCGGAGGAGCTTGTGTCGTTCGCGGCGCTGGAGTCGGTGGGGGCGCTCGCGCCCGCAGCTCCGGACCTCGCGGGCGCCGCGCTGCTGGCCCAGGTGCGCAAGACGGAAGGGATGCGCCGCTATCTGGCCCTGTCCTCGCTGCGTGCCCTGCTGGAGCACTGTCGCCTGAAGGAGTTGCCCCTGCCCGCGCTGGGGGGCCTGGAGCCCGCGCTGCTCGGTGCGCTGGCGGATTCGAACCCCGCGGTCCGGGTGGAGACGGTGTCCCTGCTGGGGCTGACGGGGCCGGTGTCCCCGGCCGCGCTCACCGCGCTGGGAGGTCTGCTCAAGGACGCGAACCCCGCCCCGGCCGCCAGCGCGGCGGTGGCCCTGTTGCGCCTGGGAGCCCCTCCGGAGGAGGCGCTCGCGCTGCTGGAGCGGCTGCTGCGGGCGGAGGACGCACCCGAAGGGCAGGGCGCCGCGCTGTCCGCCCTGGAGGCGGTGGAGCCCGCCCTGCTCGTGAAGGCCAGGGACATGCTGAAGAAGGTCGTCCGCTCCGTGAAGGGGCCGGTGAAGGAAGCCCTGAGCGAGCTGCTGTCGGAAGTCGGCTGATCAGCACCACCGGGCGCCGGAGCGGAGAAGGGAAACCCTTTTTTCCGCCCCGGCGATGGGTGGCTAGCAGCCCAGGTTGTTGCCGGGGCTCACGCCCAGCATGCCGCAGAAGCGCACGAAGGCGTCGATGCGGCTCTGCACCTGGCCGGGGTTGGCGCCGTTGCACTCCCGCGACCCGTTGATGGTGCGGATGGTCTCACCGAAGCCCGCGCCGTTGACGATGGCGTTGTGCGCCGTCATGGAGCCCGCGCCGTTCTGCGTGGTCCAGAACCAGAAGCCCGTGCGCCACGCCGCGTTCGCGTCCTGCGCGAGCAGGTCCGGGTTCGCCTGCAGCGGCAGGCCCAGCGCGTTGCCCGCCGCGCAGTAGTTGCCGTTCCAGGACAACTGCATGGGGCCGCGTCCGTAGTAGCGCTTGCCCGGAGCGCAGAAGCAGCCCGGCGGCCCCCACGACGTGTCGCAGTAATCCGCCTTGTTGATCTCCTCGATGTACACGAGGCCGCCCGTCTCGTGATTGACGTTGGCCAGGAAGGCGGCCACCTCCCGCTTGCGGGTGTCGGTGTCGCCCGTGGTCGCGAGCCCCGGGAAGCCCGACGCGGCGGCGATGAGCGCGTCGTAGGTGTAGAAGCCGTTGCGGCTGGGGAACATGGCGTTGAACGTGTCGCGGGTGAGGATGCCGCCGAAGCCCGTTCCCCCGCCGCCACCGCCGGAGACCAGGTCGAACGTCCAGTGCTGGTTGGCGGTGTTGCCGTAGGGGTACTGGAGCAGCGGCGTCCCGTTGTCCGCGGAGCCCCAGGATAGGTCCACCGCCATGTCCGTGTGCCGCAGGTGCATGCTGAACTGCGTGCCGCCCCGGTTCACGAACCGGAACTGCTGGTTGTTACCGCCCAGGTAGCTCCACTGGTGGATGATGGCGTTCTGCGCGGTGCTGACGTCCTTGACGTCCAGCCCCTTGCCGCTGTTCACGTTGATGATCTTGAAGTACCCGCCCGACGTGGGCGAGATGTGGAACTTCTGCGCGTTGGTGCCGTTGCAGTCCCACTCCTGCACCTTCGCGCCGTCCGCCGTGCTGGATGAAGCCACGTCGATGCACTTGTTCGTCATCGCCGAGCGGATGACGTAGTCACCCTCCACGATGGACGACACGATGGCGGGGCTCTCCTGCTGCCCCAGAGCCTCCGGAGCCTCCCCGGAAGGCTCCGCCCCGGAACAGCCTCCCAGCGCACCCACCATTCCCATCAACGACAGACAGCGGAACATCAGCGTGTTGGCCATGACGACTCCCGTGTGGCGAGGTCCGGCCAATATAGCCTGGATGGCGGCGAAATCAGGTTTTGGGGATTAATCCCGCGTCAATCAGGGGAACCCGAAACGTCGGGGATGAACAGGGGAGGTCTTCCCTGCTCGCATGGGGGCTGGCGTTGGATAGGATTGGGTCCCCCTCCTTCTCCCCCCGGAGATTCCAAATGCCTCGCAAGATTGGTGGCGGCTCCAGCTCCTTCAAGGCGCCGTCGTTGTCTCCGCCCGCGTCGCCTTCCCTCTCCAAGCCGAAGAACACCGTCGCCACCAGCGCGCCCTCGACGAGCACGAAGACGAGCCAGAAGCGCCCGCTGGACGCGGTGGACGGTTCAGCCTCCGCTTCCGGCTCCAACAAGAAGACGAAGGTGGATGCGGAGCCCAAGGACAACACGACCGAGGCCCGGCTGAAGCGGGCGGAGGTGCGCGCGAAGCGCCGCCAGGAGTCCACCGGCGCGGTGGACGCGTCGGGCGGTCGCAGTGGCTTCATCGGCACCGCGCAGGGCTTCCAGAAGATGGACCCCAAGACGGACGGCAAGCAGCGGGTGGAGACGCCCTTCGGCCCGGTGAACGCGAGCAAGTTCCCCACGACGGACCCGGCCTTCAAGATCACCAGCCAGAAGAAGGACTACGGCAAGCAGTCGGTGGGTGACCGCTACTCGCACCTGGTGCCGGCGCTGAAGGCAAGCGGCGCCAGCGACAAGGACATCGCCACGGACCTGCTCAACGCGCTGGATGGTGGCAAGCCGTCGGTGCTCACCGACAACAAGTCGAAGAACGCCGCCGCCAAGCTCACGGCCATCATGAACGTGTCCGAGCCCATGCGCGTCGGAGGCTCCGACAAGGCGGGGCGCGCGGCGCTGCGCATGGTGCAGGAGGGGAAGATCTCCCTGGAGGATGCCTTCACCGGCAACAACCCCTCGTTCCCCATGGCCGTCAAGCCGGACTACATGCGCCGCGCGGTGAACTACGAGGACAAGAACTACCGCAAGCCCATCGAGACGCCGACGCAGTTCAGCAAGATCGGCGAGTACATGTCCGACAGCAGCGACGACGAATCCTGAGCCGTCCTGCTCGCGCAAGGACGCGGGCCTACAGGCGCGTGAGGAAGCGCTGGGCGAAGAGGTATGCGTCGCCCGGCCAGCGCGCGGACACGTACCGGCCATCCTCCACCACGAAGGCGGAGGTGTGGTCCGTCGCGGTGCCGCGCTTCGTGCCCGCGCGGGGGCCTCGCTCGAAGTGGCGGGCCTCCGCGAGCGAGGCGACCACCTCCTCCTCCACGTAGGCGGGGTAGGTGCGGTAGTAGCGCCCCAGCTTCCACGCCGTCAGCAGGTACGCGGAGCGCTCCATGTACTTGGGCAGGCAGGTGGTGCGCGTGCCGTGCAGCACGCTGCGGCCCGTGGCGGGGTCCTTCGCCCGCGCGAGCACCAGCACCCCGTGGCAGATGGCCGCGACGGGCCGCTGGAGCGCCCAGAACGCCGCCACCTTCGCCTGGAGCGCCTCGCTGCCCAGGTACTGCCGCATGCCCGGCGCGTGGCCTCCAGGCAAGAGCAGCGCGTCGAAGTCCTCCGGCACCACCGCGTCCCACGTCAGGGGCTTCTGGAAGCCCTCCGTCAGGGTGAGGTCGCCGTAGAAGCGGCGGGGCTCCGGATCCGCGCCCAGCTTCCCGAAGAGCACGCCCGTGAGCAGCAGCGGATCCGCGGCGGGCATGTGGCCCTTCTCCGTGGCGAACACCACGTGGTGGCCTGCGTCGGTGAGCATGCGCCAGGGCACCGCGACCTCCGTGACGTCGAAATCGCGGTCGGGCAGTGGGACGAGGACGCGGCGGGAGGAGGCCATGCCGCCAGTCAATCCCGCCCCTCCGCCCCCTGACAAGCTGTCGCTTCGTCTCAAGGTGCCTCCCGCCCCATGCACCGAGCGGGAGGCCCTGCGTGAAGTCACGGTCCGTCAGTGGATCCGGCCGGCGGGCAGGTTGGAGCGGGGCGGGAAGCCCGGCACGGCGGGCCTGCGCGCGCCCTCCTTCCGCCACGGGGCGAGGAGCGCCTCTCCAACCCCACCCGTGGAGGACTTCAACGTGGGCGGCTCGCCGCACACCAGGGCGGACAGGTCGTCCCTGCGCCGCTCCAGGTCATGGAACACACGCCCGGGACCCGCGCCCGTCGGATCCGGCGTGGGGGACGGGTTGTCGAGGAAGGGGGAGAGGAAGGCCTGCTGTCCCGCCGCGCGCGGTCCCACGTGGAGGAAGACGGTTCGGGTCTCTCCCGCGTGGCAGCCGTTGCAGGTGTTCACGGAGAACTGGTGGCGTGCTTCCGGGTTCACGCCGGACGCATTGAAGAAGAAGAAGAAGGGCGTGATGGCGGAGCCGGCCTGGAAGACCTGGCCCTGGAACGTGGCCGGCACTTCGTGCGTCCCCGCGAGGATGGCGGCCTGGTTCTGGTTGATGTAGCTGGCCAGGAAGGGGGTGTTGTCGAGGAAGAACTCGGGCGTGAGCGCCACCGGGGCGGGGGCGAGGCCCATGGCCCCGAAGTGGAACTCGCGCAGCTCCCATTCGAAGTCGAGCGCGTTCTCGTTGGTGCGCACCTGGCTGATGGCGCTGCCCATGAAGCGCCCGGGGGCCACGAACGCCTTGGTGAAGCGGTCCGTGAGGGCCTGGAGCCTGGGCCGGTAGTCCGGGTGCGCAATGCCCAGCCGGGTCAGCTCGTGCCAGTCACGCGCCCAGCGCTGGAGCTCCTCCGGGCTTCCTCCCGGGAGCACGTATTCGAGGATGACGGTGAACGGCGTGGGATTGCCGGAGGGGTCCAACACCCCGAACACGAAGCGGCCCTCGCCCGCGGTCACGCCTTCCTGGCGCAGGTCGAGGCGGTTGACGATGGCGAGCAGTCGGAACGGCGCGGTGTTGAAGTCGAGCGGCTGGCCAGGCCCGCCGCTGCGCGCTTCCCAGGCATTCGTCACGAGGTCGCGGATGCCGGGGCGGGGCGGGATGACCGAGGCCCCGAGGAACTGGGGCTGTTCCCAGGTCCGCAACCAGGCGCGCACCAGCGGGGACGGATCCATGCCGCCGCTCATCTCGCGCATCAGCGTGCCGAACGTCCAGGCGCCAGCGCCGGTGGTCCGCACCGGGTCTTCCACCACGGACAGGTCGGTGATGAGCAGCTCCTGGGAGGGATTGACCGAACACGTCGCCGGGTCGCATGCGGTGGCGGATTCGCAGCCGTTGGCCGCGCTCCCATCACAGTCGAACGTGCCCACCCCGCAGCCCAGGCCGCAGGTGCCCGCGCCGCAGACCGCGTTGGCGGAAGCGGCCCCGCCGCACGTCGTGCCGCAGGTGCCGCAGTTCGCCTCGTCCGACAGCAGGTCGGCTTCACAGCCATTCACCGGGTTGCCGTCACAGTCGCCCGTGCCCACCGCGCAGCCTGACTGGAAGGACACGCAGCCGGAGCGGTTCCCCGCCGCGTCGCGCGCGGAGACGAAGAGCTGCGCATTCAATTGGGTGGGCAGCAACAGCATCATCACGACGTCGGTGGCTCCCGCCCTGGCTTCCGGATTCATGGGCGCGGGCACGGTGCAGGCGGCGTCCGTGAACAGGACCACCGAGGCCCCCGGTTCGGTCTGCGTGCGCACCGCCGCGACGAACGGTGGCAGGGAGAAGGGAATGACGCCGGACAGGAACGTGGGCGGCGCCGGAGCGACGTTGTCGTGCACGTAGGTGGCGGCCGCGGAGCAGTTGGAGAGGTTGCCCGCCGCGTCCACCGCCTTCGCGGAGAAGCGCGCCGTCGCATTGGCGGCGGCCGTGAGGGCGACCGTGAAGGCCCCCGTCGTGGCGTTCGCGCTGACGGTGGTCAGCGGTGTCCCCGCGCAGCCCGCACCCGTGAAGACACGCACCGAGGCGGCGGCCTCGGTCGTCCCGGTCAGCGACGGCTGGAGCTGGAAGGAGGGTGACGCCGGGGTAAAGCCCGTCAGCGCCGGTGCCCCGGGCGCGACGCTGTCATGCCGGTACACGGAGGCGGTGGAGCACAGGGACGTATTGCCCACGGCGTCCGTGGCGGTGGCGCTGAAGGAGCTGCTCGTGTTGGCCGTGACGGAGACCAGCCTGGAGAAGGCGCCCGTCGTGGCCGCGGCCGTCAGCGTGGCGAGCGGTGTGCCTTGGCAGGAGGCGCCCGCGAAGAGGCGCACGGTGGCGTTCGGCTCGCCCGTACCGGACAGCAGGGGCTGGAGGTTGGTGGACGGGGAGACAGGCGTGAACCCGGTGAGCGTCGGCGGCGAGGGCGCGACGCTGTCGTGCTGGTAGCTGACGCTCGACGAACACGCGGACGCGTTGTTCGCGGCGTCCGTCGCGGTGGCGGAGAGGGTGCTCGTGGTGTTGGCGGTCAGCGACAGCGTGGAGGAGAAGCCGCCATTCGACGCGGCCGTCACGGTGGCCAGCGGCGTGCCCTGGCAGGACGCGCCCAGGAAGAGCTTCACGGTGGCGCCCGCCTCCGTCGTGCCGGCGAGCACGGGGTTCGTGGTGGTTTTGGACGGCGACACGGGGGTGAAGCCCGTCAGCACCGGGACCGTGGGCGGCACGGTGTCCGTCTGGCATCTGAACAGCTCCAGTCCGCCCAGGGAGATGACCTCGATGCCGGCGCGGCTGTCGTTGTCCTCCGTGACGTTCAGTCTGTATTTGGCGTAGGCGCCGGGGGAGGTGACCGCGTACTCGCGCCGCTCGAAACCGCTCCAGTTGATTTCATTGGGGCGGGTATCGACCACGACCCACGCGCTGCCGTTCCAACCCTGGAGGGTGAAGGTCCGGGGGGCGCGGGTGGTGATGCCGCCGTTGGCGTACTGGAGGGCGTAGTGGGTGACCGTCTTCGGGCCGTCCGCCCATTCATAGGCAATCCAGGCGGGGGCAACGCCCGCACTGGAGATCCACATCGAGTTGATGTTGCGGTCGAAGGTCTGCCACGCCTCGTAGGTGGTGCCGTACGCGCCGGAGCGGGTCACGGTGCCGCTGGGGAGCGTCGCGCCGGTCATCTGGGGGACGAGGCTGCTTCCACAGTCGAGTCCCTGCTGGCTGGCGCGCATCGCGAGCGGTGGGGGTGGGGTGGCTTCTTCTCCCTGACATCCCGGCGCCGTGGCCAGGGCCAGGGCGCCGGCCAGGAAGAGGCTTCTTCTGGAGGTGGGAACGCTCATGCGGTGCTCCTTGCTTCCATCGCTTCAGGTGACGGCCCGGGCGCTCTCGCGCGGGCTGCGCGAGCGTTGGGCCGTGCCGTGTTTGTACGGGCGCCCGTGAGCGCGCCGTGGAGCGATGTGTCGGAACCGCCGGAGCGGGGGATGAAACGTCCGCCGGGTGGGACGAACTCAGAACGACTGCCGCAGCAGGGCCTCCACCGCGGCCTTGCGGCCAGGGCTCAATCGCAGCCGCGTCCCGTCGCGGAGCACCACCACCCAGCCCTTGTCCACGTCCGGCTCCAGCTCCCGGATGCGGTCCACGTTGACGAGCACGGAGCGGTGCACGCGCACGAAGCGGCGTGGATCCAACCACTGCTCCACCTGGCCCAGCGTTTCACGGAGCATGGGCTTGCGGGCGCCCGCGTGCAGCACCACGTAGTTGCCCTCCGCCTCGCACCAGTCCAGCTCCTCGACGGGGATGAGCAGCACCTTGCCGCCTGTCTTCACCGCGATGCGCTCCACCGGGCTGCCGCCGCCCGTGGGACGGACGGGTTCGGGGGGCGGGGCCCGGTGCTGTTCGAGCAGGGACGACAGGTGCTTGAGCAGCTCCCGGTCCCTGCCTTGGGCCCGCTGCCGGCGTGCGCGCTCCAGGGCATCCCGGAAGCGCTGGTCGCTGAAGGGCTTGAGCAGGTAGTCCAGCGCGTTCGCCTCGAAGGCGCGCACCGCGTACCGGTCGAACGCCGTCACGAAGATGACCGGGGGCATGCGCTCCACGCCCACCTCGCGCAGGACGTCGAAGCCGTCCAGCTCCGGCATCTGCACGTCCAGGAAGACCAGGTCCGGCGCTTCGCGCAGGAGGTGGTCCACGGCCTCGCGGCCTCCCTGGCATTCGCGCACGTCGGTGACCTCCGGCGTCTGGGCCAGCAGGTGCCTCAGGCTGTCCCGCGCCAGGGGTTCGTCGTCCACGACCAGCACGCGCCAGCCTTCTCGTCGGTGCGCCTCAACCACGCGTCCCTCGGGTCATGTCTGTCTTCTCCTCCACGAAGGGCAGCTCCACCTTCGCGAGCACTCCGCCCCCGGGCAGGTCCTCCAGCGTCAGGCCGTAGCGCTCGCCATAGAGCTGCCGGATGCGGGCGCGGGTATTGGCCACGCCGATGCCCGTGCCTCCGGCGCCTCCCGCGCGCAGGCCCGGACCATCGTCCTGCACCTCCAGAAGCAGCCGGTTGCCCTGCCGCGCGGTGCTCACCTGGAGCAGACCCCGGGCGGCCTTTCGCGCGATGCCGTGCTTGATGGCGTTCTCCACCAGCGGCTGGAGGATGAGCGCGGGCACCCGGGCCTTCAGGGTGTCCTGGCCGGGCGTCAGGTGGACCTCCAGGTGTCCGCCGAAGCGGAGCTGTTCGATGCCCAGGAAGCGGCGCACCAGCTCCAGCTCATCCTCCAGCAGGACTTCGTGGTCGCCCCGCCCTTCCAGGCTCGCGCGCAGCAGGTGCCCCAGCTCCGCCAGGGCCTCCACCGCCTCCGGGTTGCGTTGCTGGCGGACCAGCCCCGCCACCGCGTTGAGCGTGTTGAAGAGGAAGTGCGGATCCAACTGGGCCCGCAGCGCCTGGAGCCGGGCCTCCGCGAGCTGGACCGCGAGGCGCGACTCCGCCAGCTCCCGTTCGCGCAGGTGCCGCGTCGCGCGCAGGGCCGACCAGGCGGCCAGGAAGAGCAGGTACTCGAAGTAGCCCAGCGCGCCGCGCTCGAGCAGCAGGCGCCACAGGCCTTCGGTGAAGGACACCCCGTGCGCGCTCCATTGCTGGAGCGCCGACAGGACGGGCGCGAGCAGCAGCACGTGCACCTGGACGAAGCCCGCGCCGGCCACGAGCAGCAGGCCCAGGTGACGCAGCAGCCGGGGCCGTTCGGGGGGAATGCGTTGGAAGACGGCCAGCACCAGCGGCCCGAGCAGGGCCCATGCGCTGTAGGGCACGAGCGCGAGGGCGAGCTTGAGGAGGAAATCGCGGGGCTCTTCCGCGTAGGCGCGCAGGGCATGGGGCACCGCGCCCAGGAGGCCCGCGGCCATGCCCAGCATCCAGACCCGCCGCATCGCGGACAGCCCGGCTGATTCCAGCGCTCCCCCCTGCTTCATGGCGTTCCCGGTCCCCTGGCGGAGCAGCCTAGCGGGAGGAACCGGGTTTCGTGAGGGGGGCTGACGGAAAGGGGCTTCCGCTTCGGCTAACGTCCCGCCGCGCCGTGACCCAGAGCGCCCCAGGGCCCGACCCTGATGATGATCCGCCCGCGCGTCCACCCGAGCTTCGGGACGGCACGCTGTACGTGCAGGGCGCGGAGGACGATGACGGCGAGTCCTCCAACGGCAAGCGGGAGGTGCGCGGTGGCCGTGCGTCCACGGTGCTCACCGCGCTGCTGGTGGCCGTGGGGCTCGCGCTGCCCGGGGTCGCGGTCTTCCTACGGCGTCCGCCCGCGCAGGGGCTTCCGGTCCCAGAGGCGTCCTCGGGTGTGACGGCCCTCCCGGGCGCTCCTTCCATGAGCGGAGAGACGCGCCCGGCGCAGGGCTCCTCCACGGAGGTGACGGCGAAACCCGGGACCGTGAGCCTGGAGCAGGTGCCTTCGCGTGCCTCCTCCACGGAGTCGGCCTCCTCGCGCGGCTCATTGAAAGGCTCGAAGCCCACTTCGGGCGGTGCGTCCGCGCCTCCGTCCCCTTTGGTGGGCGCACTGGCCCGGGTGGAGCCGCGGCCCCCGTCTTCCTCCGCGCATTCGAGCGAGCGACTGCGTGCGGACCTGGAAGACACGACCCTTCCTCCGGAGGCGCGGTCGCTGGCGGCGCTGGCGTTGCTCGATGCCCACTTGAACCGGGAGCGCTGGCGTTCACTGGCCATGGACGCCGAGCGCATCTCCCAATTGGACCTGCCCCGCTACCAGCTGCGCCTCCCGGCCGAGCAGGCCGCGTGGCTGCGGATCCACGCCGCCCGGAACCTGGAGCAATGGGACACGGTCCTGCGCATCGGCCCCACCTTCCGTCAGGCGTATCCGGACAGCCCCCTGGTGCCCGCGGTCGACGCCATCGTGCGGAGCACCCTCGTCCATCGCTCCAACGCGGAGGACAACCAGCGGATGCTGCGGGCGGACCTCCGCGCCGAAGAGGACCGGGCCGCGCGGGACATCGCCCGACTCGAGGGATTGGGGCGACCTGCCACCGAGCCCCGCCGGAGGCTGGACTTCCAGCGCTGCCGCCTGCCCGCGGACAAGGGCTTCCACGCGGAGGCCCTCGTGCCCTGCCGTGCCTTCCTTGCGACCTGGCCCGTGGCGACCACCCCGGCGGAGCTCGGTGAATATCGGGATGTCCGGGGCCTGGAGATCAAGGCCCTCGTGGGTCTGCGCCGCTACGCCGAGGCCCGCGAGCGCCTCGCCGCGTTCCTCGCCTCCGACCCGGAGGGCGAACCGCGAACCCGGGCCCGCGCCGTCATCCAGTCCATCCCCGTCGAAGCGGAGGAGTGACCGCGCGGCGCCCCGTGCGCCGCGCGGTCCCGGGCCTTCACCTCACGGCGCCGCGAGCTTCGTCACGAACGCGTCGTAGGTCCCCACCAGCGTGTTGCCGCCGAAGTTCCCCTCCGTATAGCCACCCAGGTAGAGGCTGCCGTTGAACTCCCGGTTCACGCCGTTGCTGTAGACAGGGGCCGGCCCTCCGGCTGGCGACACCGCCGGGTTCTGCTGGACCACCCACAGCCGGTTGCCCGCCGTGTCGAACTTCGCGACGTAGTTGTGCCCCTTCAAGACCGTGGTGTTGGTGAGGTTGCCCACGTCTCCCTGCGCGCCGCCGCTCACGTAGATGCCCGTCTCGTCGATGAAGATGCCAGAGGCCCAGATGCCGTTCGCGGCGCTGAACTCCCGGGTCCACAGCCGGTTGCCGGAAGGGTCGTACTTGGCCAGATAGGCATCCGAGCCCGGGGTGGGGTTCGGGTTCCCATCCAGACCGCCGCCGCTCTGGCCCGTCAGGTAGAGATTGCCCGCCGCATCCGTCGCCGCGCCATACAGCCACACGTTGTTGCCCGAGGACCCGAGCTGTCGGGTCCACTGCTTCACGCCGGCGCTGTCGTACTTGATGACGAAGGCGTCCTGCACGCCCTGCCGCGTGTTCCCGTCCAGCCCCCCGTAGGTCCAACCGGAGACATAGACATTGCCGGCCGCGTCGGTGGCCGCCCGCCGTCCCACCGTGTTCTGGCCGGCCGCGCCCATCTGCCGGGTCCACTGCCTGGTGCCCGCGGCGTCGTACTTCGTCACGAAGACATCCTTGTCGCCGGTGCGGGTGTTGCCATCCAGGCCGCCCGTCGTGAAGCCCGTGATGTACGAGCGTCCCGCCGGGTCGCCCACCAGGTCGTGCACGCGCACGGGAGTCCCCACCGCTCCGGAGGTCCGCGTCCAGAGGGCCGTGACGGGGTTCGTGATGCCGTCGTTGACGCAGGTGATCAACTCCAGCCGGTTGAGGGAGATGACGACCACGCCCGCACGGGTGTCGTTGTCGTCCGTCACGTGCAGGCGGTACTGGCTGTACGACGCGGGCGCGGAGAGCGTGAACTCCCGCCGCTCGAACCCGCCCCAGCCCGTCTGGTTCGTGCGCGTGTCGAGCACCACCCAGGCGGAGCCGTTCCAGCCCTGGAACGTCCAGTCCTTGGGCGCGCGCGTGGTGAGGCTGGGGCCGTTGGCGAAGGCGAGGGCATAGCGGTGGACGGCGGCGGTGCCCGCGGGCACCTGGTAGGCAAGCCACGCGGGCGTCTGGTTCACCGCGGAGATCCACAGCGAGGCACTGTTCGCGTCGAACGCCTGCCAGGCCTCGTAAGCGGCGCTGTAGACCCCCGAGCGCGTCACGCTGCCCGCCGGGGTCGTGGGGCCCGTCATCGCTGTCACCGCGGAGGAACAGGTGAGGCCCTGGGCGGTGGACTGGAACTCCTCCTCCGGCCCGGTGTCAGGCGTGTCCGCGCCCTGGCAGCCGGGCAGGGACGTGAGGACGAGCGCGCTCGCCAGGAAGGTGCTGCGGACAGCGGTAAAGGCTTTCACGGTGACTCCTCGGGAGTCGTGCGAAGGGCGCACGAGGCCCCCGAGGAGTACCGGCACGCCCCGGAGTGACGGGGCGTTATGTGACGAAACCGCCGGCGCGCGGGACGAAGGCGCCGGACGGAGGGATGGCTGGGATTACCGGGTCGCTTCGGTCATGCACGTGGCGAACGCGTCGGCCGGCGCGCAGAAGCCCCCGATGTTCTTCGTGAGCTCCTTCATCAGCGCGGCCTTCTTCGCCTTGAAGGTCTTGGTCTCGCAGGAGGAGACGGCCCACTGGTTCTTCTTGTTGCACATGGAGTCGGCGGCCCAGGCGTTCTTCTTCACGACGCACTCGTCGACGAACTGCTTCAGGCCCGGGGACTTCGCGACGGCCGGCGTGACGTGGGTGTCGAAACACGCCTGCACCTTCTTCGCGACCTCCGCGTCGACGCTGCCCTTGCCCACCTTCTTGCAGAGGTTCGTCTGCTGCTCCTGCACCTTCTGCTGCGCGGTCATGAGCTGGCCGATGGAGCACTGTCCCGCGGCCGCTCCCTGGGGCTGGGACATCGCCTTCCAGCCCGTCATGTGGACGACGGCACAGTCCTGGATGACCAGCGAGCGCACGCTGGCGGTGGCGCCCGAGGCCTCCAGGGCCTTCCACGCAGGACCGCAGACGGCGTCGTTCTTCTTGCCGGCGCCCTGCAGCCAGTTCTCCGTGTACATGACGACACAGTCGTTGCTGACCAGCGCCTCCGCGTTGTCGAGCTGGCCCGCCTTGGCCACCGCGTCGAACGCCGTGGCGCAGTCCTGCTTCTGGGCCTGACCCTGGAGCGGGAGGAGGGTGAACAGCGCGACAACGAGTGCTCCCGTGGATTTCAGCATGTCTTCGTGCCTTCCGTGTGTTCGTGCGGTCCATCCGCCGGCCCGGGCAGGCTAGGCACGCTACCCCAGGGCTCAGGGGCTCTTCTCCACCTCCATCCGATAGCCGACACCGCGCACGGTCTGGATGGAGAAGCGCGACGCGGGGGTCCACTGGAGCTTTCGCTTCAGGCTGGAGACGAAGTTGTCCACCGTGTGCGGATCCACGACGACATCCGTGCCCCAGACGGCATCCAGGATTTCGTCCCTGCGCAGGGCCCGCTCGCGCTCACGCACGAGGAAGGCCAGCAGGTCGAACTCCTTGCGCGTCAGCTCCACCTCCGCGCCCTCCGGCGTCACCACCCGGCGCCGGTCCAGGTCCACGCTGTAGCCCGCGAAGCGCAGCAGCTTCGTCGTCGCGATGCCCGCGCCCGCGCGCTTCACCTGGGCCCCCACGCGCGCCAGCAATTCCCGCAGCCGGTAGGGCTTGCCCAGGTAGTCCTGGGCGCCCACCTCGAAGCCGCGCACCACGTCCTCCTCCAGCGTGCGCGCGGTGAGCATCAGCACCGGCACGGTGGAGCCCTCCTCGCGCAGCGCGCGGCACAGCGCATAGCCGTCGCCGTCCGGCAGCATCACGTCCAGGAGGATGAGCTGGAAGTCGCGGCGGGCCAGGTGCTCGCGCGCCTCCCGCACCGTGGCGGCCTCCTCCACCGCGTAGCCTCCCTGGTGCTCCAGGTTGTCCCGCAGCGCGAGCCGCAGGTTCGGGTCATCCTCCACGACGAGCAGGGTGGGGGCGGCGTTCATGCGGTGCTCCGGGTCCGTGCTCCGGATGGGGATTCAGGAAGGGTCAATTCGAAGGTGGTGCCTTCGTCGCTGGAGGCCGCCACGCGCAGCGTGCCTCCATGCAACCGGGCGATGCGGCGGCACAGCGCGAGCCCCAGCCCGCTGCCGGGCACCTCGCGGCCGCTCCTGCCGGCCAGCCGGTGGAACTCGCCGAAGACTCGCTCCCACTCCGCCTCCGGGATGCCGGTGCCGTTGTCCGTGAAGTGCACCCGTCCTCCGGGCAGCGTCGCCACGTGCAGGCGCACGGGGCTGCGGGTGTTGTACGCGCAGGCGTTGCGCGCCAGGTTCGCCAGCAGCAGCCGCAAGAGCTGCGCGTCCGCGTTCAGCTCGCGCGCGTCCACGTCCGCCGTCAGCTCCACCGGCACCGGAGTTCCTGACGCCAGGTCCCGGCGCAGCCCGGACACCAGCTCATCCAGCCGCACCGGCGCGAGCCGGGGCACCCAGCGCCCCTTGTCGATGCGGTTGAAGGACAGCAGGTTCTCCACCAGGAAGCCCAGCCCGTCCGCCTCGTGGATGATGCGCGCGGGGTAGTCCTTCGCGTCCGCGCCTTCCGCCAGACGCCACTCCAGCGTCTCCGCGAGCAGGCGGATGGACGCCAGCGGCGTGCGCAGCTCGTGCGACACCGTGGCCACGAAGTCGCTCTTCAGCTCCAGGAAGCGGTACTTGCGGTGCTGCGCCACGAAGGCCAGCGCCGCGATGGTGAGCGCCAGCGCCGCGCACAGCACCAGCATCAGCGACTTGAGCCGGTAGCGGTTCTCCAGCGCCGCCTCGCCCTTCGCCCACGCGGAGGACGCCACCGCCACCGGCAGCGACGCGAGCACCAGCACCGGCGCGTCCCCGGGCAGGGACACGCGTCCGTCCGCTTCCAGCAGGCCCCGCTCGCGCATCTCGCGGGTGAGTCCCTCCATCAGGCCAGGCAGGTCCAGCGCCAGGCCCAGGGCGCCGTGTCGCTGGCGGGGCTCCAGGTACCAGCCCGTCCGCGTCAGCAGCGGCTCCGAAACGGACGCGGGCAGGTCCAGCGGCGTGGTGGCCAGCTCCCGGGCCCTCGCCTCGAAATCCGCCACCGGGACGCCCACGCGCAGGGAGAGGGCCGCCACCCGTCCGCGCAGGAAGTCGAAGTCCTCCGGCGTGAAGCGCGAGCGCTTGAGGAGCAGCAACCGCTGCAGTCCCTCCAACCGTCCTTCGCCCTGTCCATCCCGCAGTCCGTCGCGCACCAGCGCCCGCATCAGGTCGGGCACCAGGTCGCCCCTCTTGGCCACGTCCTCCAGCACCATCAGCAGCGACGGCAGGTCGCGCGTGGACGCGAGCACGAAGCGGGCCCGGTGTCGCGAGAGCGCCATCACCGCCTCCAGGGTGCCCTTGGGGTCCTTCGCCGCCAGGGCCCGCTCCACCGCCTGCAACTGCTCCAGCCGTTCCCGCCACGGGCCTTCGTCCTCGTCCGCGGCCTCCTGGCGGGCCCGCAGCCGCGCGTAGCGGTCCTTCGCGGGCGAGTCCCCGGCGGTGTCGAAGAGGGCCAGCCGGGGCAGCAGTTGTTCCTCCTGTTCGCGCAGGTACAGCCCCTGCGCGGCCACCAGCGGATCCTCCTTCGCGGCCTCCAGCGTGGGACGCGCGGACTCCAACCCTTCGCGCAGCGCCTGCCCCAGGGAGACGCGGGCGTACTGCTCCAGGACCTCGCGCCGGGCCTGGAGCGAGGCCCGCGCATCCTCGCGCTCAGCGGCGAAGATGCGCTGGAGGTAGCCCAGGCCGACCCCGAGCCCGGCGAGGCCGAGCACGAGGGCGACGAAGGTGGGCAGCAGCCGGCGGAACATTCGGGCGGGGCCTTACTTGAAGGTGGGGACGCGGTCGGCGTCCATGGTGCGCACCGGCGCGAAGGACTCGAAGCGGTCCTTGCGGCGGTCCAGCTTCCGCGCCTCGCGGATGAGCGTCCCCAGCTCCGCCACGTCCTCCTGGTCCTTCAGGGGCGTGCCCAGCTCCTCCCACAGCGATACGAGCGCGTCGTAGGTGAGCGGACGCGCCCAGTAGGAGCCGCGCAGCTTCTCCGCGAAGGCGGCCGCGACGTAGGACAGGCGCGTGGGCGAGGCGGCCTGCTCGAAGGCGGGGCGCATGAGGGAAGAGGTCATGTCCTTCTCGATGAGGCGCGAATCGCCGCCCTCGGGCTGCTTGTAGCGGATGCGCAGCGTGCCGAAGGTGGGCCGGGACGCTTCGCGCAGCTTCACCTCGTAGAGGGCGGTGACGGCGTGGCCCGCGCCCACCTCGCCCGCGTCCACGCTGTCGTCGGAGAACTGCTGCCGGGTGAGCAGGCGGTTCTCGTAGCCGATGAGGCGGTAGCGGGACACCGTCTTGCGGTCGAACTCCACCTGGAGCTTCACGTCCTTGGCCACCACCTGGAGCGTGCCGCTCAGGTTCTGCACGAAGATGCGGCGGGCCTCGTCCAGCGCGTCCACGTAGGCGTAGTTGCCCTCGCCCACCTGCGCCATCCGCTCCATCAGCGCGTCGTTGTAGTTGCCCATCCCGAAGCCCACCGCGGACAGGGTGATGCCCGCCGCCGCGCGCTCCTTCACCCGCGCCCACAGGCCATCCGCGTCGGTGATGCCGCTGTTGGCCACGCCGTCCGAGCACAGGATGATGCGGTTGATGCCGCCCTCCTGGAGGTGGTTCGCGGCCAGGGCGTAGCCCAGTTCGAGGCCCGCCTGCGCGTTGGTGGAGCCCTCCGTGGTGAGCCCGTCGATGGCGGCGCGCAGCAGGGACTTCTGTCTGGCGTTGGTGGGCCCGAGCACGAGCCGCGCCTCGCTGCCGTAGACGACGATGGACACCCGGTCCCGCTCATCCAGCGCGTTCACCAGCAGGTTCAGCGCCCGCTTCACCAGCCCCAGCCGGTTGTCCATGTTCATGGACCCGGACACATCGATGACGAACACCAGATGGCTGGGTTTGCGCTGCGCGTGGCTGACTTCGCGCGCCTTCACGCCGATGCGCACCACGTGGTAGCCCTTGCGCGCGGGGGACGGGAAGCCCTCCACGTTCACGCTGAAGGGGGCGTCCGGCGCGGCCGGGTAGCCGTAGTCGAAGCTGTTGACGAACTCCTCCACGCGCACCGCCTGTTCATCCGGCAGCGAGCCGCGCTGGAGGTAGGCCCGCGTCAGCGTGTACGAGGCCGTGTCCGTGTCCACGGAGAAGGTGGAGAAGCGCTCCTCCTCGGTGTCCACCGTGGGGTTCACCCCGTGGCCCTTGAAGTACATGTCGAAGAAGCGCTTCCCTGGCGGGGCCACGGTGCGCTCCGGTGGGGCGACGATCACGATGTCGTGGGTGTCATTCAACGGTCCCCGGGGGACCTCGGGGGCGCGGTACACCGTCTGTGGCGTGCCGTCCGGGACGACGATGTGCATGTACGGCAGGGCCCAGGCCGGAGCGCGCTGCCGGTCGTTCCTGCTGGATTCGCTCACGTAGTCATTCGTGCTCAGGCCATCAATCACGTAGCCCCCCTCGGGGACGCCGGACATGGCTGAGTCATGGAGGGAGACACCGTACGAATCGGACGCGGAGCCGGGCGCGACTTCTGCCAGGGACTCGAAGCTGCGCGCTCCCCCTTTGCCCACCGGGCGGGCCATCGCGATGCGCTTGATGAACTCCGCGTCCACGACGGCGTTGGAATTCGCGGAGTTCATGTCGACGAGGGGCGCCGCGCTGGTGCTGAAGGAAGGGTCGGGTTCCAGCTCCATGTCGACCCGTACGGTGCGCTGCTCCTGGAGGTGGAGGCCCGTCCGCGCGGACGGCTTGTAGACCTCCCTTTCCGCACGCAACGCGTAGACGCCCGCCGGAAGCGCCTCGATGCGGAAGTTCCCCTGGCCATCGGAGACCGCCACCCGCTCGAACCGGAGGCTCGGAGAGGTCGCGGTGATGACCACCTCGAAGACGGGCTTCTTCGTCTTGCCGTCGAGGACCGTTCCAAGGATGACGCCCGTGCTCACGTCGCCCGCGTCAGGTTGGGCCAGCACTGGCGCCGCGAACAGCAGCAGGAGCGCGAACAGGGGACTGCGAAGGAGGGACGTCATCGTGGGCCACCTCGGTGCCTCAGGGTGGAGCCATCATCCCGATGCACCCCGCATCGAACCGCACGGGAGGCTCGTCTCCTCATCATGGTTTCATCATGACGGGAACGCGGGCCCGGGCGCGAGCGTCCGGCGCCCACACCCACATCATCCGGCCCCGTCCGCGCGGGAAGTCGTGCCGGTGGCGGGGCGCTTGGTTAAAAAGGGCGCCCATGACGACGGCACTCGACGACCTGTTCCCCACCGACGCGCAGATTCCTCCTGGTGTCCGGCTCCCCGCCTATCTGGAGCAGCGCGAGTACCTCGTGGGAGGCGAGCTGCGCACCTGGGCGGGCGAACTCAACCCCGTGCAGAGCCCCGTGTTCCTCCGGACGCCGGAAGGGCTCCAGCAGAAGGTGATTGGCGCGACGCCGCTGCTCACCTCGCGCGAGTCCCTGGACGCGCTCGCGGCGGCGGTGAAGGCGTACGACCTGGGCCGGGGCGTGTGGCCCACCCTGAAGGTGGCCCAGCGCATCGAGCACGTGGAGCGCTTCCTCGTCGCGATGCGCGCCCAGCGCACGGCGGTCGTGAATCTGCTGATGTGGGAGATTGGCAAGACGCAGCCGGACTCGGAGAAGGAGTTCGACCGCACCGTCGACCTGATCGTCGAAACCATCCGCGCGCTGAAGGAGCTGGACCACACCTCGTCCCGCTTCGTGCAGGAGCAGGGCATCATGGCGCAGATCCGCCGGGGCCCGGTGGGCGTGGCGCTGTGCATGGGCCCGTACAACTACCCGCTCAACGAGACCTTCAGCACGCTCTTCCCCGCGCTGCTGATGGGCAACACGGTGGTGTTCAAGCCGGCGAAGTTCGGCGTGCTGCTGGTGCGCCCGCTGCTGGAGGCCTTCCGCGACTGCTTCCCGCCCGGCGTCATCAACATCATCTACGGCCGGGGCCGGGAGACGGTGGGCGCGCTGATGGAGAGCGGGCAGGTGGACCTGTTCGCCTTCATCGGCACCAACAAGGGCGCCAGCGAGCTGAAGCGGATGCACCCCCGGCCGCACCGGCTCAAGGCGGTGCTGGGCCTGGACGCGAAGAACCCGGCCATCATCCTGCAGGACGCGGACCTGGATAACGCCGTGAAGGAGTGCATCACCGGCACGCTGTCCTTCAACGGCCAGCGGTGCACGGCGCTCAAGCTGCTGGTGGTGCACCGGAGCATCGTGGACGCGTTCCTCGCGAAGTTCACGGCCGCGGTGGACAAGCTCAAGCCCGGCATGCCCTGGGACCCGGGCGTCGCCGTCACGCCGCTGCCTGAGCCGGGCAAGGCGGCCTACCTCCAGGGGCTGGTGGACGACGCCGTGTCCAAGGGGGCCCGGGTGGTGAACACGACGGGCGGCCAGTCGTCGCGGTCGTTCTACGCCCCCACGGTGGTGTACCCGGTGACGCAGGGGATGCGGCTCGCGAGCGAGGAGCAGTTCGGTCCGGTGGTCCCGGTGATGGTGTTCGACGACGACGCGGAGGCGGTCCGGCTGGTGGTGCAGTCGCAGTTCGGCCAGCAGCTCAGCCTGTTCGGCAAGGACTCGGCGCGCATCGGCCGGTTCATCGACGCGTTCTCCAACCAGGTGGGACGCATCAACCTCAACTGCCAGTGCCAGCGCGGGCCGGACACCTTCCCGTTCAACGGCCGCAAGGACTCCGCGGAAGGCACCCTGTCGGTCGCGGACGCGCTCCGGGTGTTCTCCATCCGGACGCTGGTGGCGACGAAGACGACGCCCGACAACACCACCCTGGTCCAGTCCATCCTCACCCGGCGGGAGTCGGACTTCCTCACCACCGACTTCCTCTTCTAGTCGTCTTCGGGTTGCCTGGGAAACGGAGGGCAGGGGAGCAGGTGGCAGAGGGGGCCAGGGTGGTTCCGCTCCCTCCGCCCTTGGTGCTAAGCCCTGCGCCATCCCCATGGCGCGCACAACGACCATCGAGCTGCACAAGGAAGAGATGAAGTTCTCCGCGGGGCACTTCACCATCTTCTCCGCCACGCACCGCGAGAACCTGCATGGGCACAACTTCACCGTCTACGTCGCGTTGACGGGCGAGGTGTCCGAGGACGGCCTGCTCGCGGACTACGGCCCGCTCAAGCAGGCCGTCATCACGCGGTGCAAGGCCTGGAATGAGACCTTCTTCCTGCCCGGCCGCTCACGGCACCTGCGCCTGGAGCAGGACGCGCAGGGCAACTACAAGGCGCACTTCAACGGCGAGGAGCTGTACTTCCTCGCTCGCGACGTGACGGTGCTGCCCGCGCCCAACGTGACGCTGGAGGAGCTGGCGCGCGTCTTCGGCGAGGATCTGGTGGGCGACGGCACCGCGATGGCGCGCGACCGCATCACGCACCTGTTGGTGAAGTGCGCTTCGGGCCCCGGTCAGTGGGCCACCTGGGAGTGGGGACAGCATGGCTGACTGGGCCCTCATCACCGGCGCCAGCCGGGGCATCGGACGGGCGACCGCGGAGCGCTTCCAGCGGGAAGGCTGGCGCGTGATGAACGTGTCGCGCAACCCGTGCACCGTGCCGGACGTCGTGAACGTGGAAGTGGACCTCGCCGTCCCGGGCTGGGAGGCGACGTTCGTCCCGGCGCTGCGGGAAGGTCCCGGCAGGGGCGGGGGCCGCGTGTGCCTGGTGCACAACGCCGCCCGCTACGTGCATGACGAGGCGCTGGCGATGGACGCGGAGCACTTCCGCCAAGTGCTGGAGGTCAACGTCGTCGCCCCCCTGGTGCTCAACCGCCTGGTGCGCCCGCTGCTCACGGATGGCTCGTCCATCCTCTACGTGGGCTCCACGCTGGCGGAGAAGGCCGTGAAGGGCATCGCGTCCTATGTGACGACCAAGCACGCGATGGTGGGGATGATGCGCGCCACCTGCCAGGAGCTGGTCGGCACGCAGATCCACACCGCCTGCGTCTGCCCCGGGTTCACCGACACGGAGATCCTTCGGGAACACCTGGGGGGAGACGCGGCCGCCCGCGCGAGCGTGGCGGCACGGACGACCTTCGGGCGGATCATCACGCCCGAGGAGGTCGCGGACTTCCTCTACACCTGCGCCAGGACACCCATCCTGAATGGCGCGGTCCTCCACGCCAACCTGGGACAGGTGGAGACCTGAAGCGTCAGGCCGGCGCCGGGAACACGGTGCAGGAGGACATGCAGGTCTCCGCCACCTTGAGGCGGGAGACGCGCACGCCGGGGATGTCCAGGCGCTCGTAGAGCCACGCGGCCAGCAGCTCGCTCGTGGGGTTCTCCAGGCCGGGCACGTCGTTGAGCAGCCGGTGGTCCAGCTGGGCGTGGAGCGGCTCCCAGGCGGCGTTCAGCTCCGCGAAGTCGACAATCCAGCCGAGCTGCGGGTGCAGCGGGCCCTGGAGGGTGATTTCGATGCGGTAGCTGTGGCCGTGCACGCGGGAGCACTTGTGCCCCTGGGGCACGTGCGGCAGGTGGTGCGCGGCCTCGAAGGTGTATTCCTTCGAGATTTCGGTGATGAGGGGGGTCTTCTTCACGGTACGGCCTCCATGCGGCGGCCTTGTACCTTCGATCCCCACCCCCGTCCATCCGCCATGCCAGGAGGGCCCGGACGCCTGGCGGCCTACTGGCGCGTCGCGGTGAGCTCGCGCGCGAGCGTGCAGGACGCCCCGTCACTGCCCAGCCGGTAGAGGTTGTACTCGCCCTGGAAGGCCGCGGGCGCGGTGACGCTCGTCGGCGTGGGGGCGAAGCGGCCCTCGAGGAGGACGGCGTAGCGGACACCCGCCCCGCTTGTCGCCTCGGCATTCATGAGGATCTCCAGCCCGGACTCCTCCCTGTAGGTCCCCTCCAACGTCACTCCCTGGAGCGTCGCGACCAGGAGGCCCGCGCCTCCGCTCCGGCTGGAGATGACGAGGGGGCCCGTGGGCAATGACAGGCCTGCCTCGGTGCAACCGGCTGGCAAGGGACTCGGAGCCGCGAAGGTGAGCGCATACGTCCCTTCCATCCGACAGCCGGTGTCACAGTCGGGAGGACCGTCGCTCCCACAGCCGACCGTGGCGCCCAGCGTCAGTGCTCCCACCAGCATCAGGAGGGGGAGGCGGAGGAACGGGGAAATGCGCTGCTGCCGGGAGTCGCCGGTGGATGCGTCGTGCATGGTGCTGTCCTGTGTCGGGGAAGCCGGACGGGTTCCGGCCGACGCGGAGATTACCTGGAATCAGATGCTTGGGTGTCACCGCCCTTCCCTCGGAGGAGGTGCCAGCGGAGGCTGCCGGCCCCTTTTTCCAAGAGGCGTTCCGATGCGCAGTCTCCTGCTCCCGTGCACCCTGGTGCTCGCCACGTTGGTGGCGTGTGGCCCCGTGCCTGAATCCACTTCCGACCGCACCGCGACCCGCGCACAGGGCCTGACCTCCGCCAATGGACTGGTCACTCTGGAGGCGGTGGGCACCGGGCGTCCCTACACGTTCGCCACCGCGCAGGTGGGCACCCCGCTCTACATCGACCGGACGTACACGCTCACCGGCCTGTCCTCGCGACTCCAGGGCGGAGTGCTGCTCCAGGCGGCGAATGACGACAAGCTCTACGCGGGGGCCTCGCAGGTGCGGCTGGGATTGAACTCCGCCGCCACCGTCTACGTGGCCATGGACTGGCGCAACACGGTGCTGCCCGCGTGGCTCGCGGACGGCACGTGGGCGCTCACCGACGAGGTGCTCGCCACCAATGATCCTTCCGCGACCACGCCCGCCTCCTCCACGCCGATGAAGGTGTATGTGAAGTCCCTGCCCGCGGGGACGCTGACCCTGGGCGGCGGCATGGCTTCACCGGCGCAGGGCACCAACGCGCAGTACGTCGTCATCCTGAAGTTCACGGGCAGCGAGCCCGGCGTGGTGGCGCGCTTCTTCCCCAACATCCGGATGCAGGGCGTGCCGGTGCTGCGCCACCTGTCCACCGTGGACGTGTACGCCGGGACGGGCGCGCCCGTGGACGGCATCCCGGCGGACTTCTTCGGCGTGCGCCTCGAAGGGTTCGTGACGCCCGCGTTCACGCAGACGTACACCTTCCGCACCGCGGCCAGCGGGGGCGTGCGTCTGTGGATCAACGGCCGGCTGCTCGTGGATGACTGGTTTGAACACGCCGGCGTCGAACAGCGCACCGGCTCCATCCCGCTCGCGGCGGACGTTCCCGCCAGCGTGGTGCTGGAGTTCTTCGACGCGGAGGCCCTGGCCTCCGTGCTGCTCCAGTGGCAGAGCGCCAGCCAGCCCTGGCAGACCATCCCCGTGTCGCGCCTGGAGGCGGCGGCGCTGCCCCTGCCCCGTCCGCTGGGCGCCCACTGCACGGCCCATGCGCAGTGCCGCTCGGGGACGTGCAGCGTGTTCCCGGTGGGCAACGTCACCATCTGGAACGAAGGCGACGCGGTGTGCACGCCCGAGGTGCCGGAAGGGCAGCCCGGGGTGAAGGCCGAGTATTTCACCTCCGAGTTCCTCTACAACCGCGCCGTCGTTCGGCGGGAGGACTTCGTGGGAACGTTCTGGAGCGCCACGGCGCCCGTGTCCGGTGTGCCCGCGGACCGCTGGTCCGCGCGCTGGTCCGCCACGCTGACGGCGCCGACCTCCGGCACGTACACGCTGCGCACCTCCACGGAGGATGGCGTTCGCCTGTGGCTGGATGGCTCGCTGCTGGTGGATGACTGGATGGAGGCGGAGGGCGGGCAGACGCACGACGTCTCCGTGGTCCTGACGGCGAACAGCCCGCATGCCTTGGTGATGGAGTTCTTCGAGGGGCATGGCAACGCCCACGCGCGGTTGTCGTGGTCCGGCCCTGGCATCCCGTGGCAGACCGTCACCACGGCGCTGAGCACGCCGCCGCACTTCACCTGCCGGCCGCTGGGCTCGCAGTGCCGCTCCAACGAGGACTGCTGTGGGGCCTTCTGCTCCGTGTCCCCGGTGGGCAACGTCACCCTCTGGAACGAAGGCGCCACGGTGTGCAGTCCCCGATGAGGTGATGCTCCGGCAACTCCTGCCGGGCCATGGCAAGCCTTGCCAGTCCGTGACACGGCAAGGCTTGCCGGGCCGGGGGGCTCCCAGGGGGGAGGGCCTCCTGGCACCGCCGTTGCTCTACCGGGTTCTCGCCCGCCCTGCCGGCCCGCATGGCGCGATGCCGCGCGAGGGCGACCCATTCCCATGATGAAGAGCCGCACGTCCCTGTCGGAGTCAGTCCGTGTCCTCGCGCTGCTGGAGCCGCACGGCCGCCCCAGCCAACACCTGCCGATGACGTCACGCCAATGAAGACCGGTCCGCGACCGGGGCCGGGGCGCACCCGTCCATCCCGTCCGGGCTGTCCTCCTGGACGAGAACGTGACAGCATTGGAATTCGCGCGATGTCCTCCCCGATTCCCAGTGCCCGTGAGACGCGCCCCCTCGGAAGGGTGGGGTCGGAGCCCCCGGACTCCGGTGCCGCCTACCTCCTGGTGATGGAGGGCGACTCTTCGTGGCGCTTCACGCTGCCCGCCGAGGGCACGGTGCTGGTGGGCCGGGACGAGCCGGCGGACCTGCGGCTGAAGGACGAGAGTGTTTCCCGGCGGCATGCCCGCATCCTGGTGACGGAGGAGGGGGCGCGGGTCGTGGACCTGGGCAGCCACAACGGCACGCTGGTCAACGGCCGGCAGGTGGAGGGGGCGCACCTGCTCCTGTCCGGGGACGTGCTGTCCTTTGGCGGGGTGGTGGCGGTGGTGCGTGCCCGCGTCCGTTCCGTGGCGGCCCGGCGCACGTTGGAGTCCGAGCGGCTGATGGAGCACCTGCGCGAGGAGGTGGACCGTGCGCTGCGCTATGGCCGACCGCTGTCGGTGCTGGTGCTGGCGCTGCCGGACTCGCCCTCCGCAAGCCGTGAGTCGGTGGAGGCCCTGCTGACGGCGGAGGCGGGGCCGGCGGAGGCCGTGGGGTGGTTGGACGCCGCGCACCTGCTGTGCGTGTTGCCGGAGGTGTCCGGCGAGCCGGGCGAAGAGGAGTTCGGCGAGCGCATGGAGGCGCTGCTGACGGCGTTTCCCCGGGCACGGCTGGGCACGGCGGCCTGTCCCACGGATGGCTGTGACGCGGACACGCTGGTGGCGGTCGCGCGCACGGCGGCGCAGGCCGCGAAGCCGGGACGGGCGGCGGCGGCGGCGGAAGGGGCGACGCGGCTGGACCTGGCCGGGCGCACGGTGCTGGTGGCGGACCCCGCCATGTCCCAGCTCTACGCGCTCCTGCGCCGGCTGGCGGCCAGCGAGCTGCCGGTGCTGGTGTGCGGTGAGACGGGCGTGGGCAAGGAGAACGCGGCGTTCGCGGTGCATCACTGGTCGCGCCGTGGCACCGGGCCGTTCATCGCCGTGAACTGCGCCGCGCTCCCGGAAGGCCTGGTGGAGAGCGAGCTGTTCGGCAACGAGAAGGGCGCCTTCACGGGGGCGACCACGTCGCGCGCGGGCCTGCTGGAGAGCGCGCAGGGCGGCACCGTCTTCCTCGACGAGGTGGGGGAGCTGCCCGCGTCCGCGCAGGCCAAGCTGCTGCGCGCGCTGGAGGTGCGTCGCATCACGCGCGTGGGTGACACGCGCGAGCGTCCCATCGACCTGCGCGTGGTGGCCGCCACGCACCGCGACCTGGAGGCGGAGGTGGCGGCCGGGCGGTTCCGGGAGGACCTGTACTTCCGCCTGGGCGCGGCCACGGTGTTGTTGCCGCCCCTGCGGGAGCGCCCTCGGGAGGTGCCGCTCCTGGCGCGCGACTTCCTGGCGCGCGCGTGTCTGGCATTGGGGCGGCCGGAGCTGGTGCTGGCCGCGGACACGCTGCACGCGCTGTCGCGCCATGCGTGGCCCGGCAACGTGCGCGAGCTTCGCAACCTGATGGACTACGTCGCCGCGGCGGTGGCGGGGGACGTGGTGGAGCCGCACCACCTTCCGCCTCGCATGATGGGACGCAAGGGGGCTGCCCCGGTGGCTGGAGCGGAGAGCGCGCCGGAGGCTGGACGTGCTGTCGCCGCGCCCGAGGCAGGGGCGCGGTTGCCATTGGCGCAGGAGCTGCGTGAGCTGGAGCGCCGCCGGATGATGGAGGCGTTGGACGCGGCGGACGGCGTGCAGACGAAGGCCGCGGCGCTCATCGGCATGCCGATCCGGACGTTCTCCTTCAAGTTGAAGCAGCTGGGCGTGCAGGTGCGTCCCGGCCGTCGGGGACCCACGACCGAATGAGCTCGCCTCCCGGGCCGCTGTTGGAGCCTCCGCGCGAGTTCGAGGAGTACCGGCTGCTGCGTCCCCTGGGACAGGGGGCGATGGGGCAGGTGTTCCTGGCCCAGGACACGTTGTTGGACCGGCAGGTGGCGGTGAAGTTCATTGCCACGCCGGCGGGCCGGCTGCCGGATGCGACAGCCCGCGCGAGGTTCTTCCAGGAGGCGCGGGCCATCGCCCGGCTCCAGCACCCCAACGTGGTGGCCATCCACCGCGTGGGCGAGGTGCGCGGGCAGCCATACCTCGTGTCCGAGCTGATTCGAGGAGAGTCGCTGGACCGGCTGGCTCGACCGGTGGAGGGAGGGCTGGCGCTGCGGCTCGGCATCGACCTGGCAAGAGGACTGGCCGCCGCCCACCGCCGAGGCATCCTCCACCGCGACCTCAAGCCCGCGAACGCCGTGCTGTCGGAGGACGGCGAGGTGAAGCTGCTCGACTTCGGGCTCGCGGAGTGGAGTCAGTGGACGGAGCCCGCTGTTGCGCCGGAGAAGGATGGGACGGACGACGGTGCAGGCACGCGGTCGCTGACGGACGACACGGCGGCTCAGGTGCGCGCCGCGCAGGCACTCGGACTCGCGGGTGCGCGTGCGACGCAAGACCTTCCAGCACTGCCCACCGCATCTGAATCCCTGGCGCAGGCAGTGGCGCACGCCACGCAAGACGTTCTGCCGCGACCCACTGGGACTGACGACGGGGCGCAGCCGGGGACGCGTGCGACGCGAGACTTCTTGCCGCCGTCTTCCATGTCTGACGCCGCCGTGCATGCTGCGACGGGTGTAACGCGAGACTTCCTGCCGGCGCCTTCCGTGTCTGACGACATGGCGAATGCAGGGACTCGTGTGACGCAGGACTTGCTGCCTCCGCGCACCGTGTCTGGTGACACGGCGCCGGAGGGATTGCACTCGACGCAAGACTTGCTGCCTCTGCCCGCCCTGTCGGGTGCCAGGACGCAGGACGGGGCGCATGCCACGCAAGGCATGCAGCCTCTACCCACGCTTTCTGGTGCCAGGACGCCGGAAGGCTCGCGTGCAACGCAAGACTTGCTGCCTCTGCCCGCCCTGTCGGGTGCCAGGCCGCAGGACGGGGTGCATGACACGCACGGTTTCAGGCCTCTGCCCGCCCTGCTTCATGACACGGCGCCGGAAGCCTCGCGTGCGACACACGCTCCTCGTTCGCTGCCCACCGTATCGGGTGACACGGCGCCGGAAGCCGCGCAAGACCCTCGCTCGCTGCCCGCCGCGACTTCCGCGCGCGGTGTCGCCGCGCCCCCCGCGACCGGTGGGAACAGCTCCTTGCCGGTTCCCGCCGCGCTCGCGGGCACTCCGCTCTACATGGCCCCCGAACTCTGGCGCGGCGAACCTGCGAGCCGGGCCAGTGATGTCTACGCGCTGGGCGTGCTGCTCTATGAGCTGTGCGCGGGCGTGGCACCCCACGACGGCGTGCCCCTGGAGGCCCTGGGCCGCGCGGTGGAGGAACATCCACCGCGCCCGCTCGCAGACGTGGCGCCCGCGCTTCCTCCGGGTCTGGCGGCCGTGGTGGACCGGTGCCTTTCCACGAACCCCGCCCACCGGTTCGCTTCCGGCGATGCCCTGCGCGAAGCCCTCGAAGCGCTGAGCCTTCCCGCCCGCGTGGGCGCGCTGCCCACTGGCAATCCCTACCGTGGTCTCCAGCCCTTCGAGGCCGCGCACCGGGGCGTCTTCTTCGGCCGTGAAAGCGAAGTGCGCGACGTGCTGGACCGCCTGCGAGGCGATGCCTTCGTCCTGCTCGCGGGAGACTCGGGCGTGGGCAAGTCGTCGCTGTGCCGCGCGGGCATCCTGCCCGCCCTCGCCGCCGGTTCCCAGTCCGGGGAGGGTGGACCCGCGTGGGCCGTCGTCTCCTGCACGCCGGGCCGCCGCCCGTTGGACTCCCTGGTGGAAGCCCTGGCCCCGTTGCTCGACGTGTCGGCCGAAGCCCTGCTCGCGACCGTGGAAACCGAAGAGGGCGGCGCCCTGGCGCGAGCCCTGCGCCGCCGTCCTCCCCACGCGCCCCAGGTGCTGCTCTTCGTCGACCAGCTCGAGGAACTCGTCACCTTCTCGGAGCCCGCCCAGGCGGCGCGCCTCTCCGAGGAGCTGGCGCTGGTGGTGCGCCGCGCGCCCCGGACGCGCGTGCTGGCCACCGCGCGCAGCGACTGTCTCACCCGCCTGGTGGCCCTGCCCGGCCTGGGCGAAGAGGTGCCCCGCGCGCTGCACCTGCTGCGAGCCCTGTCCGAACACGGACTGCGCGAGGCCGTCGTCGGCCCGGTCCGCGCGCTGGGCGTGCGCTTCGAGTCCCCGGAGCTGGAGCAGGCGCTGGTCACCGCCGCGGCCCGCACGGAAGGCGGGCTGCCGCTGTTGCAGTTCACGCTCGCCGCGCTCTGGGAGGCCCGCGACCGCGAGCGGGGCCTCATCCCCGCCACCGCGCTGGAGACCCTCGGAGGTGTCGAAGGCGCGTTGGCCCGTCACGCGGACGCGGTGGTGGCCCGACTGCGGCCGGAGCAGCGCCCTCGCGCCCGCGAACTGCTCCTGGAGCTCGTCACCCCCGAGGGCACGCGCCTGCGCCGCACCGTCGCGGAGCTGCTGCGGGGCCCGGACGACGCAGCGGGGCGCTCGGTGTTGGAAGGGCTGGTCCAGGGCCGGCTCCTCACCGCGGGCGAAGGCGAAGGCGGCGAGGGCGTCTACACGCTCGCCCACGAAAGCCTGCTCACCGGCTGGGACACGCTGCGCGGCTGGATGGGCGAGGACGAGCAGCGGCGCGCCGTCCGCCACCGATTGGAGCGCGCCGCCGCCGAGTGGGACCGCCTGGGTCGTCCGGTGGAACTCCTCTACGCGGGCCGTCAGCTCACCGAGGCCTCCGACGTGGGCACGCGGCCCGGACGCTCGCGGGAGCAGGACTTCCTCGCCCGTTCCCGGCAGGTCGCCCGCCGCCGCCGCGCCGTGCGCTGGACCGCCGCCATCGCCGCGCCCCTGGCGCTGCTGGGCGCGGTGGTCGTCACGCGCCTTCAGGCCAGGGCCCAACTGGAGTCGCGCATCGCGCACCAATTGAGCGAAGCCCGGAGCGCCGTGGTCGCCGCGCACACGGCGGATGTGGAGGCGCAGCGGCTGCGCACGGAGGCCTTCGCGCACTTCGATGCGCTCGGGCGCGAGCATCGGGATGCCGCGGAGAAGGTGTGGTCCCACGCCCTGGAGGTGGAGCGCGCCGCGGAAGCCCAAGCGCTGCGGGCCCTGTCCGCGCTGGAGACCGCGTGGGGGTTGGACCCCGGCCGCGCCAACGTGAGGGACTTCCTGGCGGACCTGCTGGCGGAGAGGGTGGCCCGCTCGGCGCTCCACCAACAACCCGAAGCGCGTGAGCAGTGGTTGAAGCGCCTCGCGTTGTACGACGCCTCCGGAGCCCGGAGGGCGGAGCTGTCCGCGCCCGCGCGCCTCTCCGTCGTGACGTCGCCTCCGGGCGCTCGCGTGCGACTGCTCGGTCCGAAGCCAGAGGACGCGACGTCACCGGGGCGTGAGCTCGGGCAGGGCCCCGTGCGCGAAGCGGGCATCCCGCCGGGTTCGCACGTGCTCCTGCTGGAGGCCCCGGGCCGCGCTCCCGTGCGAGCCCCCGTGCTGCTGCGGCCCGATGAAGCCCTGACGCTGGACCTGAAGCTGCCGCCGGTTTCGGCGGTGCCCGAGGGCTTCGTCTACGTGCCCCCCGGCCGCTTCCTGCAGGGCGCGTCGGAGAGCGAATACCTGCGGCGCAACTTCTTCTACGCCGCCCCTCTCCATGAAACGCGGACGGACGGCTACCTCATCGCGCGGCACGAGGTGACGTTCGGTGACTACATCGCCTTCCTCGCGTCGCTGTCCGCGAAGGAGCGCGCCCTGCGCCGCCCCGGCAACCGCCAGAGCCTCACCGGGGTGGAGCTGGTGGAGGAGTCCGACGGGCGCTGGCGGCTGGAGTTGAGCCCGGCCTCGGCGCACTACCGCGTGAGGGAAGGGGAGCCCGTGCGCTACGGGAAGCGGGACCGGCGCGCGGTGCAGGACTGGCGCCGCTTCCCGGTGTCCGCCATCTCCTTCGAGGACGCGCAGGCCTACGTCGTGTGGCTGGACCGCACCGGCCAGGTGCCCGGGGCGCGCCTGTGCACGGAGCGGGAATGGGAGCGGGCGGCCCGGGGCGCGGATGGGCGCCGCTACCCCGGGGGCGACGGGCTGGAGACGGATGACGCCAACGTCGACCGGACCTATGGCCGGGAACCCCAGGGCTTCGGCCCGGACGAGGTGGGCAGCCACCCGCGCTCGCGCAGTCCCTTCGGCGTGGACGACCTGGCCGGCAACGTGTGGGAGTGGACGCGTTCGGACGTGGTCCCCGGCCATCCCTCCGCCCAGGGCGGAAGCTGGTACCAGAGCGACCTGAGCGCGCACTCCGCGAACCGGGACGTGGTGGAGCCCACCCAGCGCGAGGCCCTCATGGGCATGCGCGTCTGCGCCACCCCGCGCTTCTGAAAGCCTCCGGCGCGGCAAGGACCGCCAGCCCCCGGCAAGTCTTGCCGGCCACTCCTGCCAGCAAGCGTCGCCCGGCGCCTTCCCTCCCTCGACGTGAGCCCTGGCACGCCGGCTGCTCTGGGCTCCGTCCGATCCCCTTGACCAAGGTGTCCGCCTTGAAATCCGTCTCCCGCCTTCTCCCAGCATGTCTGTCCGTCTGGTTCCTCGTCGCCTGCGATGTGCCCTCGCCGGGGGAGGCCACACCAGCACCCGTCCTCGTCACCCAGGACTTCGCGGACGGCACCGACGGCTCCCACTCGCAGGGCAAGCAACTGCACGGGACGCCGCACGGGAGCGTCGCCTTCTCGGACGCCTCCATCCTGCGCAGTGGGGAGCGGCGGGGCGTGACGCTGGAGTTGGACCGGGGAGAACTCGTCGCGGACCTGGCGCTGCATGTGGAAGGCACCACCCCCAGCCTGGTGGGCTGCGCTTCCCCGAACGAGACCGGGCCGGACCGCTCCTGTGGTCTGACGGTGCTGGGCCAGGGCACCTGCACGCCCGGCGCGCGGTTCACGCTGAGCAGTGGGGCCCTCTGCCAGACCCGGCCGCCCGGAAGCTGCCAGGGTGCGCCGGTGATGCGGGTCTGCTCGGGGGAGAGGCCCTGTGAGGACAAGGACGCGAACCACCTCGTCACCGGGGCTCCCATCTGTGCGTCGTCGACGTGTCCCTCCGCCAACGTCCAGTGCCCCGCGAGTGGCGTCTACACGGTGCTCGCCGGCCCCTACACGCCGGGGACGCCCTGGAGCCTGACCCTGGGCGCCTCCCGGGGTGAGTTCCCCGCGACGCATCAGGAGCTGCGGGGCGACCGGTTGGTGGGACTCATGATGCGCTCCGCCAGCGGCCTGCCCATGCTGGAGGTGACGGCCGCCATCAATGCCCAGGATGTCGTCATCCAGGAGTCTCCCGGGACGTGGGACCCCAGTGGCTACACCTACCTGTACCGCGTGAAGTCCCTGGGCGCGCAGCCCCTGGGCAACATCTGCAACAGCAATCCCAATCCGAACGGCGGGGACGCCCTGGTCGTGCCGGTGCGGGGGCTCTATGACAACCTCGGCGAGCGGACGGAGAGCTCCACCGCCTTCACGCTGGCGTGTGAGTACGCCGTCATCGCCAAGTGCTACCGCTGGGGCTACAAGCCGTGGCTGGACGGCGTCCAGGCCGGCAAGACGACGGAGGCGCACTGGGCCTGCACGCGCATGGCGCGAGCGGACTACTGCGGCGCTGGCCAGTACTACACGGAGGACGGAACCCCCATCCGCCTGTGGGATGGCATGAAGCCGCCCATCAATGCGGCTCCCGCCAATCCCATCCCGCAGCAGAGCATGTCATTCGAGGCCGGGTGGACGACGGACGGCGCCGTGTGCCTGAGTCACTGGCGCTGGAAGAACCTGGATGCCAACACCTGCACCAACCTGCACTGGCCCAAGTATGACGCGAACGGAAACGTCATCAATGACTGCCAGGCCACGGGCGGCGCCGAGGGGTGCTCGGCCATCTGCGACAACGCGGACGATGCGGAGCGGCTGTATGGCGCGAAGGTCTTCAACGAATCCGCCAGCAACGGGCCCAACGCCGGCATGCCGTAGCCTCGAACCTGTCCGGAGCGCGGGGGCCTTTTGACTCCCGTCATCCGCCGCGAGGAGGGGGGCGGCGGATGGCGGGGCTGTCAGCCGAGCAGGGGCCGGTTGAGCTCCGTGCGCCACGTCTTCGGATCCGGGCCCGACTCCGGGCCCGCGATGTAGACCTCCCAGAGGTCCTGGGCCGGCGTGAGTCCCTGCTGTTCAATCCACGCACCGAACTCGCCCCAGGCCTGTCCCAGGCCCTCGTAGGGCCCCTGGTAGACGCTGCGCGCGACCTTCATCGCGGGCCAGAGGCCGGGCTTGACGCGGCCCGCGGCCTTGACCGGCGTGGTGACGGGGACGCCAATCTCGAAGTCGAAGGTGTCGGGGGTGATGCGCAGGTGGTGGGTGAACCACGGCCCCGTGGGCTTGAGGCCCTGCGCGGCCACGGTGGCCATCAACTCGGAGATGCCCGGACCCATGACCTGCTGGATTTCGGCGCGGGGAATGGTGACGTGGATGACCGCGATGGGCTGGTCCTCCGTCTGTGTGATTTGTGGTGTGGCAATCCCTGACGGCGGGGATGCCAGCAATTGCTCGAGCATGTCGTAGCCCGAGGCCACCCCTTGCTCCATGGGGGAGCGCAGCACCTCGTCGCGGGCGTCCTTGGACTCGAACCGCATCGTGCTCGTGAGCGTCGTCTTCCCGCCCTCCTCGGTGAGGAGCAACGTGTTCAGCGCTTCGCCCGTGTACCAGGCGTCGTCGAACCGCTCGGTGTTCACCAGCCGCTCGGGCGCCACGATTTCGCGGAAGACCCCGCGGACGCCCATGTCCTTCCGGTCGGGTCCCCGCCACACGTAGCGATAGGCGCCGCCCACCCGCAGGTCGATGTCGCAGACCGCCAGCGACCAGCCCCGGTGCACCCCCAGCCAGCGCTTGAGCAGCTCCGGCTTCGTGTGCGCGTCGAACACGAGCCGGCGGGGCGCGTTGAAGACCCGCGTCATCGTGAGTTCGAGATCGCTGGGGGTGGAGACCTTCAGGTTTCCGGTGTTCTTCATGGGTGCTTCCTCCTCTTGCGCGGAGTGGGGCGCCGCGCTTCCTGTTCCTTCAAGTCCTCGAGCACGGCGTCCAGCGCCTGGAAGTTCTCCTCCCAGAACTGGCGGTAGTGCTCCAACCACCGGGTGGCCTCCGCGAGCGGCGCGGCCTCAAGCCGGCGGGGCCGCCGCTGCGCATCCTGGCCGCGCGAAATCAGCCCGGCGCGCTCCAGCACCTTGAGGTGCTTGGAGATGGCGGGCTGGCTCATGGCGAACGGCTCGGCGAGCTCGCTCACCGACGCCTCGCCCGACGCCAGCCGCGCCAGGATGGCCCGGCGCGTCGGGTCCGCGAGCGCGGCGAAGGTGGCGTCCAGGTGACCAGGAGAGGGGCTTCCATAACCGGTGAGTTCCATGACCTATTGGTTATATAGGGCCGCTGCGTCCACGGGTCAAGGCAACGGAGCGCTTCGAGTCATCCGGTCGCCAACCAGGACGGCGCGGTGGATTTTCGCGTGTTAGAGGTCCGGGGAGGCGGCTGCCGGAGTGTTCCCCCGCGAGGCAGCCGCAGTGTGTGTCATTGCTTCCAGGAGCCCTTGTGTCCTCCACGCCCCCTGCCTTCCGGGTCACCGGAACCGAATACGAACGCCTGCTCGCGAGCCTCCGCCTGAAGAGCCCCTGGGCGCTCCAAGGTCACGCTCCGGCGGCGGTGCCGGAGGTGCTGGACGGCCTGGGGCAGTCCTCACGGGTCGACCACGGACCGTGGCGGTCGGTGGTGGAGGTCATCGTCGCGCAGTGCCGACTGCACGCGGACCGGGTCGCGCTCTCGGACGGGTCCACGGAAACGACCTATGGACGGCTGGAAGAGCGCACCCGTGCGCTAGCCGCGGACCTGCGGTCCCGGGGCATCGGACGGGGTGACGTGGTCGCGCTCGTGTTGGAGAGGGGCCCTGGCTTCGTCGAGCTCGCGCTCGCCGTCTGGCGGGTGGGCGCGGCCTATCTCCCGCTGTCACCGTCGCACCCCCAGGCGTGGCGGGAGGACATCGTCCGCAGGGCCGGTGCGGTGCTGGTGGTCGCCCTGGCGCCGGACAGCGCGGTGCCCGGGGTGCCGTTCCTGGCGGCGGGTGCCGAAGCGGTTTCCGTCGCGGCAGCGGAGCAGGACGCGGTGCTTGCTCCGGAGGACCTCGCGTACATCATCTGCACGTCGGGTTCGACGGGTGAGCCCAAGCTGGTGATGATCGAGCATCGCGGGGTCGCCAACCTCCTGCATGCCCAGCGGGACTTCCTGGGCGCGCTGGGGCCGGACACGCGGGTGCTCCAGTTCTTCCACCCGTCCTTCGACGCGTCCCTGTTCGACCTCCTGCTGGCGCTGTCCAACGGCGGGCGGCTGGAGACCGTGGAGGCGGCGCAGCTTTCCGGCGAGCCCCTGGCCCAGGTGCTGGTGCGCCGGCGCATCACCCACGCGGTGCTGCCCGCGACGGTCCTGCGCACGCTGCAACCGGGCGGCTTCCCCGACCTCCAGGTGGTGATGAGCGTCGGAGACGTGTGCCTCCCGGAGACGGCCCGGCAGTGGGGCGCGCGGCACCGCTTCGTCAACGGCTATGGCCCCACGGAGGTGACGGTGGCCAGCACGCTCCAGGCGGTGGGCGCCGTGGACGGCGAGCGCGTGCCCATTGGCCGTCCCATCTCCAACTACCACGTGGTTCTCCTGGACGAGCACCTGCGCCCCGTCCCGGAAGGAGCGCCGGGCGAGCTGTGCCTCGGCGGAGAAGGTGTCGGGCGCGGTTACCTGGGGCGGCCCGCGCTCACCGCGGAGCGGTTCATCCCGGATCCATTCAGCGGCCAGCCGGGAAGCCGGCTGTACCGCAGTGGCGACCTGGGCCGGCGGCTGCCGGACGGCACGCTGGAGTTCCTGGGCCGGCGCGACGACCAGGTGAAGATCCGGGGCGCGCGCATCGAGTTGGGGCAGGTGGAGACAGCCCTGGCCGCGCTGCCGGACGTGCGGGACGCGGTGGCCCTCGTGGACGGCACGGGGGAGCGTCTGCTGGGCTACGTGATGCCGGTCGCCGGAGCGGTGCTGTCGGGCGACGCGGTGAGCGCGGAGCTGCGGCGCCGGCTTCCCGGCTACCTGGTGCCGGATGCGGTGGTCGTCGTGGACGCGTGGCCGCTGAACACGAACGGCAAGGTCGACCGCGCCCGGCTGCCCCGGCCCCAACGGACGGAGCGGGCCGGCTACCAGCCGCCGGAATCGCCCGGCGAAGAGGCCCTGGCGGCCATCGCGGCGGGGCTGCTCGGGATGGAGCGGGTGGGGCGGCATGACAACCTGTTCGAACTGGGAGGGCATTCGCTGTTCGCCACCCAGCTCGTCGCGCGGGTGCGCCGCGTGCTGGGCGCGCAGTTGGAGTTGAGCGCGGTGCTCCAGTCGCCCACGGTGGCCCAGCTCGCGGCCGGGTTGAAGGAAGGGCAGGGTGGGGTGGAGCAGGGGCCGCGCGCGGGCGCGGCGGGGACGGCCCTCACGCCTTCGTATGGCCAGGAGCGGGTGTGGTTGATGCACAAGCTCAACCCGGATGCGCGGGCCTACCACTCGCAGTCGGTGTTCCGGCTGGTGGGGGCCCTGGATGTCAACGCGCTGCACGCGTGCCTCACCGACATCGTCCGGCGCCATGATGTGATGCGCACTCGCTTCCCTGAAGTGGATGGGGAGCTGCGGTGCGAACTGGAACCGCCCTGGGAGGTGGAAGTCCCGCTCCAGGACTTCAGCGACGTGGACGAAGCGCTGCTGGCGGCCCGGGTGGGCGAAGCCGTTCGCGACGCGGTGCAGGCGCCATTCGCGCTGGCCGAAGGCAGGCCCTTCCGTTGGCGGTTGCTGCGACTGGGCGCGGAGGAGCACGTCTTCGTGCACGTCGAACATCACATCGTCCACGACGGCTGGTCTTTCAACGTCTTCGTGCGCGAGCTGATCAACGGCTACGCCGAATACGTGCGCCACGGACAGGTGCGGCGTCCGGCGCTGGCCGTGCAGTACAACGACTACGCGCGCTGGCAGCGGGAGTGGGTGGGCACCGAAGCCGCCCAGGCGCAGCGCCGCTTTTGGCGTCAGGAGTTGGAAGGCGCGGAGACCCGGCTCCAGCTCCCCCGCCGCGCTTCGCCTGGGGGAAGAAGGTTCCGGGGCGTGGCGCCCAGGATGGAGCTGGACGGAGACCTCGCGCGTCGCCTGCAGGCCCTGGCCGACAGGAACAACACGTCCCTCTTCACCACGCTCCTCGCGGCGTACTTCGTCCTCCTGCACCGGTACACCGGCTCGCAGGACCTGCTCGTGGGCTCCTCGGTGGCCAACCGGCGCTGGCAGGACACGGAGGGGCTGCTGGGCATGCTCATCAACACGGTCGTGCTGCGCGGCCGGTTGCACGGGGATCCCTCGTTCGAGGAGTTCCTGGCGCGGATGCGGCGCACCACCCTGGACGTCTACGACCACCAGGAGCTGCCCTACGAGCAGATCTTCGCGGAGTCGCCCGCGCGCCATCAGGGTGGGTTCAACCCGTTGATGCAGACGATGTTCAACTTCCACGATTCGTCGGTGGGCACGCTCGACGCGTCACCGCTCGACGTCACCTACGTGGAGGGGCTGGGCAACGGCTCCTCCAAGTTCGAGCTGGCCGTCGTCGCCGTACCCCTCTACTCCGAGCCCGGGCACATCCGCCGACTGGCCGGGGATCTGGTGAGCATTCCCCGCTCCGACACCCCCGTGCGCTCCAGTCCTCGCGCTTCCCTGAGCGGCATCCTGCTGTCGTGGGAGTTCGACTCCGACCTCTTCGAGGGCTTCTTCATCACCGGCATGCTGTCCGCGTACCAGCAACTGCTGCGCTCCATCACCGCCGCGCCGGACACCCGCGTGTCGCGGCTGGCATTGATGACCGAAGCCGAGCAGCGGGCGCTCGTCAGCGTGGGCCCCAGGCAGGAAGCTCCCGCGCATTGGGTCCCCGACCTGCTGGCCCGCTGGACCCGGCTCGCGCCCGATGCTCCGGCCGTGACGTCTGGCACGTCCGTGTTGACGTACGGCGAGCTGACGCGTCAGGCGGAGCACCTGGCGCACCATCTGCGAGGCCTGGGTGTCGGGCGTGAGTCGCTGGTGGCGGTGTGCATCCCGCGCTCGGCGGAGCTGGTCGTGGCCCAGTTGGGCATCCTCAAGGCAGGGGCGGCGTTCCTGTCGCTGGATCCAGGCGCCCCTCCGGCCTACCTGGAGCCGCTCGTGCAGGACGCCGGGGCCCGAGCCCTGGTGACGACGGCGGCGCTGGCGGGCCGTCTCAGCGGCCTTCCCGTCATTGTGCTGGACGACCTTGCGCCGGTGTCCGGGCCGCTGCTGCCTTCGGGAAGTCCGTCGGATCTCGCGTATGTGCTCTACACGTCCGGGTCGACCGGCAAGCCCAAGGGCGTCCAGATCGAGCACCGCTCGGTCGCGTCACTCCTGCACCGCACGGCCCTGGCCGAGGACCTGGGGCCGGGCAAGACGATGCTGGCGATGGCGTCAGTGTCCTTCGATGTATCGGTGCTGGAGGTCTGGGCCGCGCTGCTCAACGGCGCCGCGGTCCACTTCCTGCCGCCGGGCTGGGACGTGCCGGGGCTGGCCCGGTGCCTCATCGACCAGCGCATTACCCATGCGGTGATTCCCCCTGTCGTGCTGCCCCGGTTGGTGGCCGAGGCTCCGGAGGCCTTCGCGGGCCTGGACCGGGTGGTGGTGGGCGGGGAGGTCTTCCCCGTGGAGGCGTTCCATGCGCTCAAGCGCGAGGGCTTCACGAAGGTGACGAACGCCTACGGCCCCACGGAGATCACCATCATGGCCAGCGCGTTCAAACTCGACGACTGGCAGGACACCGAGGCCACGAACGCGCCCATTGGTCGGGCGCTGTTCAATGCGCACCTCGTGGTGCTCGACGAACGCGGGCAGGTGGCTCCGCCCGGGGCGGTCGGGGAGATCTGCATCGGGGGAGACGGGGTCGCGCGAGGCTACCGCCACAGGCCGGGGCTCACCGCCGAGCGGTTCGTGCCGGATCCGTTCGCGGCGCATCCTGGCGGTCGGCTCTACCGCAGTGGGGACCTGGGCCGGTGGCTTCCCGGGGGCGTCATCGAGTTCCTGGGCCGCCGCGATGAGCAGGTGAAGGTCCGGGGCTTCCGGGTGGAGCTGGCGGAGGTGCGCGCCGCCCTGGCCGCGCATCCGGGCGTGGTGGATACCCTCGCGGTCGTCGACTCGCGCGGGGAGGAGCCCCGGCTCGTGGGCTACGTGGTGGCGGAGGCGGGGACTCCGGTGTCGGCTCAGGCCGTGCGCGAGGACCTGGCGCGCCGGCTGCCCGGACATCTCGTGCCATCGGAGGTCGTGGTCCTGGAGGCGTGGCCGCTGACCCCGCACGGCAAGGTGGACCGGGCCCGGCTGCCCGCGACCCAGCGGAGTCCGGACGCGCCGTTCACCGCGCCGAGGACCGAGTCCGAGGTCCGCATCGCGGCGGTGGTCGCGGACCTGCTGGGCGTGGCCCGGGTGGACGTCCACGAGAGCCTGCTCGCGCTGGGCATGCACTCGTTGCAGGCGATGCGGCTGGCCTCGCGGCTGGGAAGGATGGTGGGCCGCGAGGTCGGGCTCGCGACGATCCTCATGGGGCCCACCGTCGCGCAACTGGCCGCCGCGCTGCCCGCGTCGCCGGTCGCCGCCACCACCATCAAGCGGTTGCCGCGCGCATGACGACCGTGTTCCCCATGTCGTTCGCCCAGCAGCGGCTGTGCTTCCTGCACCGGATGGATCCCTCCGGTGCCGCTCACGTCACGGTGCGCTGCCACCGCGTGACGGGACCGCTGGACCTTCGCGCCCTGCGGGAGGCCCTGGACGTGCTGGTCGCCCGGCACGAACCGCTGCGGACCGTCTTCCCACTGGGAACACACCAGCGCGTGTCTCCGGACGGGCGCGGGCACGTGGACGTCGTGGACGCGACGACGGAGGAAGAGGCCCTGCGACACGCGCAAGCGGAGGTGGCCCGTCCGTTCGACCTGGAGCACGGGCCGCTGCTGCGGCTCACCGTGGTTCGGCTGGAGCCCCGGGTGCACTTTCTCGTCTTCGCGGTGCACCTGCTGGTGGCGGATGGCTGGTCGTTGCAGGTCTTCTCCGAGGACCTGGCCCTCGCCTACCGGGCGGCGGTCCTGGGCGAACCCACCGGCCTGTCCGAGCTGCCCGTGCAGTACGCGGACTGGGCCGCGTGGCAGCGGGAGCAGCTCACCGCCGCACGGCGCGAGTCGCTGTCGCACGGGTGGCGGGAGCGGCTGTCGGGGGTTCCCCTCTTCCTGGACCTCGTCCCCCCACGTCCCGTGCTGGGGCAGGGACGTCGCGCGCACCGGGTGCTGCCCGCCACGGTCGTCCACTCCGTGCGAGCCCTCGCGAGCGTCGAGCGTCAGACGGTGTTCACGGTGCTGGCCGCCGCGTGCGGCATCGTGCTCGGGCACCACGCGGGCCGTGAGCAGGTGTTGCTGGGGCTGGCCGTGGCCAACCGGGACCTGCCAGAGGTGGAGCGCGTGCTCGGGTTCTTCGTCAACACCGTCGTGCTCAAGGTGGACCTGCGCGGCGACCCCGACTTCCGCGAGCTGCTCGGCCGGGTGGCCGGGGCCACGGCGGACGCATACGCGCACAAGGACCTGCCCTTCGAACAGCTCGTCGCGGACCTCGCTCCACCGCGAGACCCCACGCGGTCTCCCGTGGTCCAGGTGAACTTCGCCTACCACCCGGCGGGCACGGCGGGAGCACTGGCCCTGCACGGCTGCGAGGTGACAGAGCCCCTGCTGGACCTCCCCACCGCGAAGTTCGAGCTCACCCTCCGGGTCGAGGAACGCTCCGACGGTCTGTGCACCGTGTGGGCCGAATTCGATGAGAGTCTTTTCGACCTCGCGTTCATCGAAGGACTGCTGGCGGCCTACGAAGAGGTCCTGCGGACCGCGGCCCCCGGTGCCCGGATGTCGCGGCTGCGCCCCGTTCGGACCGCGACGGAAGAACACCTTGCCCGCATCTTCGCCGACGTGTTGAAGGTCGCATCGGTCCACGCGCACGATGACTTCTTCCAGCTCGGCGGCCATTCCCTGCAGCTTGTCGAAATCGCGGCCCGGGTCCGGACCGAAATGGGTCAGGACCTCGGGTTGCGTGAGCTGTACCAGCATCCCACCGTGGCGGGCGCCGCTGCCCGGCTCGCGCGCACAGGAGCATCCCGATGAGCGATTCCTATCCGTTGCCCAAGGACTGGCAGCATCCGTTGGATCCTCCTCCCGACTACAAGCGGTTGAGGCAGGAGGCCCCCGTGTGTCCCGTCCGGATGTGGGACGGCAAGACGCCGTGGCTGGTCAGTCGCTACCAGGACGTGCTCGCGGTCCTGAGCGATCCCCGGCTGGTCCTGGACTCCACGCTGCCGGGGTTCCCGCACATCTCGCCCTCGTCGTCGGCCCGGCAGGGGCGGCCCCTGCCTTTCTTCCTGCGGCCGGATGCGGAGTACCGGGTACAGCGGGCCATGCTCGTGCAGGAGTTCCTGCCCCGGCGGATGGAGCTGTTGCGGCCGAGCATCCAGCGCACCGTGGACGCGGCGCTCGACGCGATGCTGGCCGGCCCGCGTCCGGTGGACCTGATGGGCGCCTTCGCGCTGCCCGTCGCCCTGCAAGTCATCTGCGACCTGCTCGGAGTGCCCCATGACGGCGCCGAGCGCCTGCACGTCCTCAGTCGGACGATCGGCTCCCGCGCCTCGTCGCGCGAGGAGGCGACGCAGGCCCTGGTCGCCCTGGATGACTTCTTCCTGGAACTGGTGGAGGCGAACCTGCGCGAGCCCACCGACACGCTCATCGGTCGCGTCGTGGCCGAGCAGGTGGCGACGGGAAGGCTGAGCGCCCCGGACGCGGCCTCCATGTTCCATTCGCTGTTCTACGCAGGGCACGGGCCGCCCGCGTACATGTTCGGCCTGGGGACGCTGGCGCTGCTGCTCGACCCCGGCCAACTGGAGAAGTTCCGTGAGCTGGAGGACCCCGCGGCCATCACCGCGGCGGTCCAGGAACTCCTGCGCTTCATCAACGTCTCCCACCTGGCCCGGCAACGCGTCGCCACGGTGGACGTCACCATTGGCGGCCAGCTCATCCGCGCCGGTGAAGGCATCCTGGCCCAGCCGGACTCGGCCAACCGCGACGAGACGGTCTTCAGCGATCCAGACCGCCTGGACCTCCACCGCGAAGTGCACCGCCACTTCGCCTTCGGCCATGGCATCCACCTGTGCACGGGGCGGGCGCTGTCCCTCATCGAGTTCGAGGTGGTGTTCAAGACGCTGTTCCAGCGCATCCCCACGCTGCGGCTGGCCGTGCCGCCGGAGGAGGTCCGTTTCAAGAAGGATGAGAACCTGCTCGGCGTGCACGAACTGCCGGTCACCTGGGAGCCCGCTTCCCTATACTCACCCCGATGAGCCGACCGCGCCCCGCGAGCCTGAGACTCGACGCGTTCCTCCCCTACCGTCTGTCGGTCGCCGCGAACGTCGTCAGCCAGCGGGTCGCGCGCGTGTACGCGGAGCAGCACGGCCTGAGCACGCAGGAGTGGCGGCTGATGGCCGTGCTGGGGGAGGACGGCGAGCGCACGCAACTGGAGCTCGTCAAACGCACGCGGATGGAGAAGGTGCCGGTGAGCCGTGCCGCGCACGCCCTGGAAGCGCGGGGCCTGGTGCGGCGCGCGCCCAGCGAAAGCGATGCCCGGTCGCGGAGGCTGTCGCTGACCGCCGCCGGCCGCCGCATCTATGACCGCGTGGCCCCCGCCGCGCTCAAAGCGGAGGCGGAGGTGCTCGCCGGTCTGGATGACCGTGAGCGCGCGCTCCTGCGCTCATTGCTGGAGCGCGTCGAACAGGCGGCGAGCGAGGCCCTGACCCGCGACCCCTGATGGTTGTCAAACTGGTTTCATTTGTTACCATCCCGGGCATGGAACCGCTCCAATACCTCACGGGCTTTGGGAACGAGCACGCAACGGAGGCCGTCTCCGGAGTGTTGCCGGTTGGCCAGAACACGCCGCAGCAGGTCGCGTTCGGTCTCTATGCTGAACAGATCTCGGGCACGGCGTTCACCGCGCCGCGTTCGGAGAACCGGCGGACGTGGATGTACCGCCTGCGTCCCAGCGCGGCGCACCCGCCGTACCGGAAGACCGAAGCGCGCCGCCTGCGCAGCGGTCCCTTCGACGAGGTGCCGCCTCCGCCCAACCGCCTGCGCTGGGATCCGCTGCCGCTGCCCACGGACCCGACGACGTTCCTGGACGGGCTGTTCACGCTGGGAGGCAACGGCTCCGCGGCGGCGGGTGATGGCGCGGCGGTGCACCTGTACGTCGCCAACGCGTCGATGGTGGACACCGCGTTCTTCAACGCCGACGGCGAGCTGCTGATTGTCCCGCAGCAGGGCACGCTGCGCATCGTGACGGAGATGGGCGTGCTCGCCGTGCCTCCGGGCCACGTGGCGCTCATCCCGCGCGGCGTGCGCATGCGCGTGGAGCTGCCCGAAGGCCCCGTGCGCGGCTACATCTGTGAGAACCACGGCGCGCCGTTCCGGCTCCCTGAGCTGGGGCCCATCGGCTCCAATGGCCTCGCGAACCCTCGGGACTTCCGCGCGCCGGTGGCGAGCTTCGAGGACGTGGAGCGCCCCACGCGCGTGGTGCAGAAGTTCCAGGGGCACCTCTGGGAGACGACGCTGGACCACTCACCGTTCGACGTCGTCGCGTGGCACGGCTCCCATGTCCCGTACGTGTATGACCTCGCGCGGTTCAACACCATCAACACGGTCAGCTTCGACCATCCGGATCCCTCCATCTTCACGGTGCTGACGTCGCCTGGTGAGACGCCGGGGACAGCGAACTGCGACTTCGTCATCTTCCCGCCCCGGTGGATGGTGGCGGAGCACACGTTCCGGCCGCCCTGGTTCCACCGCAACGTGATGAGCGAGATGATGGGCCTCATCCACGGCGTCTACGACGCGAAGGCGGACCAGTTCGTTCCGGGCGGGGCGTCGCTCCACAACTGCATGAGCGCGCACGGCCCGGACCGGAAGACCTACGAGGCCGCGGTCGCCGCGTCGCTGGGGCCCAAGAAGATCGACAACACGCTCGCCTTCATGTTCGAGACGCGCCACGTGATTTCTCCCACGCGCGCCGCGCTCGAAAGCCCCACGTTGCAGGCGGACTACGACGCCTGCTGGGGCGACCTGCGCAAGGCCCAGCTCCCTCCGCGCTGAGCGCGCGGGCCGGGGGCATGGGCCGATACATTCTTGAGATTCAAGCGTCGCGGTCATTCATGACTTCGGTGTGTGTCAATTCGTGCGAGCCATGAACCCATGAGGTGACGGAGATCCAATCGGAAGTCGCGCGCGCAATCTAGCGAGCGAATCATTCCGAAAGGCTCTCCTCGTGAAAGACGTGTCTCGCATGTCCCGCCTGCCTTCTGGCTGGCGAAGTCTGTTGTTCGTTCCCCAGTTCGCGTTCACCCGAGCCGCGCGGCTGTCCGCGGATTGCTTCGTCCTGGACCTGCAGGATGCCGTGCCGCTGGCCGCCAAGGCCGCCGCGCGCGCGGGCGTGGTCGAGGCGTTGACGTCAGGGCTCTTCGAGGGACGTCCCGTGGTCGTCCGCATCAACGAGGCGGACCTCGCTGAATTGCACACCGCCGACCTGGAGGCGTGCGTGGGGTTGCCCGGCTTGACGGCGCTGATGCCGACGATGACCCGAGGGCCGGAGGAACTGGATGCGCTGCACGAACGCGTGGCCCTGCTGGAGGTCGCTCGGGGCCTCCCCCGGGGGCACACCCGGTTCCTGCCGCTCCTGGAGACCCCCGCGGCCGTCCTGGAGGCGCGGCGGATGGCGCTCGCGGGCGGCGGGCGCAACCTGGGGGTGATGCTCGGGCACGGGGACCTCTTCCGGTTCACCGGCGCGACCTCCCACGCGGAGCTCACGCTCAGCCATCCCCGGAGCGAGGTCGTCATGGCCGCGCGGGCGGCGGGCATCGAGCCCTTCGACACGCCCTACACGCATGTAGGGGACCGCATCGGGCTGGAGACGCATGCCCGCGAGGGGCGCCTGCATGGCTTCACGGGCAAGTGCTGCCTGCACTCGGATCAACTCGAGACCGTGAACCGGTGCATGACCCCCTCGGCCACCGAACTGGCCTGGGCCCGTCGGGTGACCCAGGCGCAAAGACAGGGCACGTTGTCCACGCTGACACGCAAGGTGCCAGGTCTCACGGCTCCTGGCGCGAGCGAGGCCCCCGCCGTCGCCTCGGTGAACGAAGGCATGGCCCTCGTGGAGGGTCAGCTCATTGGCCCGCCCCACCTGAAGGCCGCGCACCGGATGCTCGCGCTCGCGCCCCTCCTGGAGCCGGTCGAGGATGCGCGCCAGGTCGTGGTGGGACGACGGGTCACGCATGCGCTCGAGCGCCCGCCGATGCCCGATGACCTGCTGCCCAATCCGTACGAGATGACCGCGACCGCTGGGATGCGCGACCTCTGGGTCCAGTGCTTCTACTCACACGACCGCGTCGTGACGAGCGCGCCCTTCGCGACCCGGCTCGGGCTCACCCCGGCGGGCACGCTCCCGCTGCCCTTCATGATGGGCCTCTATCTGGCGTGCTGCATGTCGAGCACCCACGGCGCCATCTACCACCTGGGCTTCCGCAACGCGCGCCAGCTTGCCCCGCTGCGGGTGGGGGACACGTACCGTCAGGAGATCCAGGTCCGGCGGGTGCGCAACACGGGCGACGGAAAGCGCTCGGTCGTGACGACCCACCGCCGGCTCCTGCGCGTGGGCGACGAGACGCCGGTCTTCACGCTCGACAAGCGTGAGCTCTACCTCCGCCAGCCGGAGTCCTTCGAGCCCTCGCCCGAGGCCGCCCGGAGGGATGAGGAGGAGCGCTCGCAGGCCCTGGCCTTCCGGACGACGCTCACGCAGCGCGCCCATGAAGTGCTGCCGCGCGCGGAGGCGGGCACCGCCCCGTCCTTCGAGGCGGGGGACCTGCTGCTGCACAGCTTCGCGAGGCCGCTGGGCATCACCGCCAACCTGGCGCTGTCCACCCAGCTCCTGGTGACGCATCCCATCCATCTGGACCACCACCGCTTCGACCTGGGGCACGGAAGGGGCGTGGTGGTGAGCGGTGGACTCGTCGTGTCCATGACGCTGGCCGCGGCCGCGAGGGACCTGCACGAGGTCCTCTGGGAGGAGTTGATCGCCGCGGACAACATCCGTCCGGTGGCGCCCACGCAGACCGTGGGGGCGCTCTCGTATGTGCTCTCCCGCGCGCCGGTCGAAGGGCTGGATGGATTGGAGGAGCTGGTCGTGAGGACGCTCGGCGTGCTGGAGCTCACGCCATCGGCGGAGCTGGCGGAGGTCCCGCTTCCACGGGCGCTCTTCACGCTCGAGAGCGAACGGCCCTCCGCCTACGATGAGTTCTGTCGGCAGCACGGCCTCCAGGCACTGGAGGGGCGGGTGGTGTGCGTCGCCACGCGTCGCCTCGTGCGCATCCGTTAGTGAGGCGGAGTGACGTCCGGGGCGGAACGGAGCTGGCGGCGGTACTCCCCGGGCGTCTTGCCGACGTGGCGTTTGAAGGCCTTGCCGAAGGCGCTGTCGGTTTCGTAGCCCACCGCTTCCGCGATGGCCGTGAGGGATTGGTCGGGGTTCGCCATCAGCCGGCTGGCGGTGTGCATCCGCCAGCCTGTGAGGTACGTCAGCGGGCTCTCCCCAATGACTTTCTGGAAGCGCTCCGCGAACGTGGAGCGCGACATGCTGGCGAGCTTCGCCATGGACTCCACCGTCCACGGATGCCGGGGCCGTTCGTGCAATTGCTGGAGGACCTTGCCCAGCTGCGGGTCCTCCAGGGCCCGGAGCCATCCCCCCTTCTCGGCGGGAAACGCTTCCAGGTGCGCGCGCAGGGCGTGAATGAACAGCACGTCGGCCAAACGGGTGGCGACGATTTCATGGCCGGGGCGTCCGGCCTCCATCTCCGCGGCGACGAGCTGGATGATGGACGCCACCCACCGCGTGGAGCCGACGCCATCTCCCTTGATGTGCAGCACCCGGGGCAGGCCCGCGAGGAGACGGTGGAGCCACGTCCCCGCGAACCCGAAGCTGAAGGAGATGAGGGTCGTCTGGGGCCCGTCCCCACCGTGTCTCAGGACGCCGCCACACTGGGCGCCCTGGGCCGCGTAGATCTCCGGCAGGGGCTGCGTGCGCGTCCGGGGTGAGTCCCGGAGCAGGTGCGGCGCGTCGCCCAGGATGAAGACCCAGTCGCCCGCGGCCAGCGCGATGCGCCGCCCTTCGACCTCCAGCCAGCAGCTCCCGCGAGACACGGCATGGAAGAAGCCCGGGTGTCCCAGGTCCAGCTTGAGTCCCCACGGGGCGCTCAGCTCCAGGCGGCCATAGACCTCGGTCTTCAATTGAAGGCTGCGGAGCGAGTCCGTCAGAACGTCCATGCATCGCCCTCCCGGTCGGACGATTGAACCAGAGAACCGGCGTTTCGCACATGGGGCGTCCGGCGTCGCGGGGCTATCCCTGGGGCATGACCCTCGTTCAAACCACGGATGTCTCCAGGAAGCCGGCACCGGGGGCGCTCGCCCTGACCTGGGCCGGGTGGGCCGCTTCGGTCTCCGTCGTCGCCCTCGTCACGCTCGCCCTCCACGTCACGCCGCACGTCCGGGGCATCGGCTTCTTCCCGGTGCTTCGCTTCGCGGTGGTCACACCCGCGTGTGTGCTCGTCGCGGTGGCCTCGGCCTTCCTGTACCGGGCCCTGATGGGACGGTCCCCGCGCCCGCGCGCCACGCTGGCGGCAGCATTGGGGGGACTGGCGCTGCTGATGCTTGCCGGGCTGGCGGCGGTGGGACCTTCCGGCCTTGTCGCGGCGGCCCTGCCGGCCCTGCTGGGAGGCGCCGCCGCGCTGGCCCTGCTCATCCCACGCTTCGTCGAACGACCGCGCCGCTCGCGGGTCGGGACCGTCGCGCTCATCGCCTTCGGAGCGCTCGAAGTTCTCGGTGTCGCCCTGGCGCTGTCGAGCGAGCGTGTCGCGCCGCGCGGACCGGAAGGGCTCGCGTTCGACATCCCCCGCGAGCTGTTCGACGCGGACTCCCGCTTCCTCACGCTCCCCAGCGGCGCGCGCGTCCACTACGTGGATGAAGGGGAGGGTGAGACGCTGCTCTTCCTGCACGGCAATCCGGCGTGGTCATTCCAGTGGAGGGACCTCATCCGGGAGCTGCGAGGCTCGTATCGCTGTATCGCGATCGATTATCCCGGCTTCGGTCTGTCGGAGGCGCCCGCCGGCTATGGCTTCACCCCGCGCGAGCAAAGCCTGGTCGTGGAGGAGTTCATGGAGCGCCTCCAGCTTCGCGACGTGACCCTGGTCATGCAGGACTGGGGCGGTCCCATCGGTCTTGGCCTCGCGGGGAGACGCCCGGAATGGGTGCGGCAGGTGGTGCTCGGAAGCACGTGGGCGTGGCCCACGAGCAGGAGCGAACCTCGCGGCATCTTCTCGGTCATCGCGGGCGGCCCGCTCGGCGAGTTCGTGCAGGTGAACTTCAACGGCTTCGCCTCGTTCGGCATCAAGAACGGCGTGGTCCGTGCGCTGCCTTCGGACGTCCTGGACGCCTACCTGCGCCCGTTCCGCCCCCTGGAGCGCCGTGGCATCGCGGCGTTCTACCCGGGGCTCATCACCGGGGACTCGGAGTACTTCGCGGAGGTCGAAGCCGGCCTGCCGCGTCTGGCGGACAAGAAGGCCCTCCTCTTGTGGGCGCTCCAGGACCAGGGCTTCCCCCGGTCCGACCTGGAGCGCTTCCAGCAGACCTTCCCGAAGCACCGGACGGTGGAGCTTCCCGGCGCGAACCACTTCTTCTTCGAGGACACCTCCGCCCAGGTGGCGTCGGAGCTTCGCGCGTTCATGTCACCGGGGCCGTCCGCCCGTCACGGCTCCGGAGGGACGAGCGCGAGCCATTGAGCCCGCTTCAGTAGTCGCCGCGGTCGTTCAGCGCGGACTCCCTCGCCACCACCGCCTGGACCTGCTTCGCCAGGAGCTTCGCGTCCGCCTTGCTCTCGCAGGTCTGGGTGCAGGTGACGATGCCGTGGTAGCTCAGCCACTGGCCGCCCTTCTTGGGATAGACCTGCTTGTACTGTTCGACGACGGCGGCGGCCTCGCTGAACAGGTCGTGACGCTTGTTGCCGCGTGCCAGCTTCCCAAGCGAAAAGCGGATGCCTGCCTTCTGGCGGTGATCTTCCCCGGGATCCACCAGGACCGAGCGGGTGGCCTCCCAGCAGCCCACGATCTCCGCCGGAGTCACCACCAACGTGGCGTGTTCGTTGAACTGCCAGACGCAGCAGGCATTGTCGCTGTCGTCCTCATTGGGGTCGTACGTCCAGCGATCCTTGTCCATCCAGAAGTCCTTCTTCTTGGGCAGGAAGGACCCCTCCATCCGGTTCGTCTCGACGGCTTCGGCGATCTTCTGCGCCTTGTAGGTGTTCGTCGTCCAGCGCGGCGCCACCGCATAGATGTAATAGCTGTCTGAAATCTCCTCGCTCTGGTCGTCCGTCAGCGGAAAGAAGGCGGCGCCCCGGATGTCGCGCGCCAGGCAAACGCCCGAGCTGAGTTCGATGTCGTCATCGGAGCAACGCCAGACAACCTTGCCCGCGTTGGCGTTCACGGGGGTTTCACGTGCCCAGGCGGTATTGAACCCCTGCGCGAAGACCTGGGTGACCGTCCTGCCAGAGCCCGTCGCGTGCCAGAACAACTCCGTCCCGTCGTGGGTCTCGTCGTAGGGGTAGCGACCGTTTCCGACGGACAGCACCAGCTCCGCATCGTCATCATCAAGGGGAGACAGTCTCAACGCGTCGCGCTTCCTCGATTCCAGCGTCATGATGAACCCGTTGCCTTTCGGGGCTCCACGCGTGCCCGGCCCGGTCTTCCATCCTATCTGGATTGGGGGGCCGCGCGGACCGCCGTGCGCTCCACCTGCTTGAGCAGGTCCAGGAGGGCGCGCAGGGAAGGGTCCTCCACGGGTTCGAGCAGCTGGACGGTGTTGCGGCGTCCCTCGTCCTCGATGGTGAGGACGTAGCGGGTCTGGTCCGCCGCCCCCTTCGAAGCGGTCCCCACGCGTGCGGGCCGCTCGAAGAAGGAGGCGGCCTGCACGCTGCGCGCGATGGCGTCCGCCTGCGCCGGGGGAAGGTCCCCCAGCTTGAACACATGAGGCCTGTTGAGGCCTGGGATGAAGGCGAGCCCTCCCTCCCGCTTGAGTTCGATGCGCATCGCACGCGCTCCCGGACGCCCGTCAGGACGTCCCATGGGGTTCAGGCCTGGGGACGACGGGTCGACGGCTTCGAGGCCTGGACGCCTTGAGGCGGGGTGAACGACACGGCGACCTTCTCGCGGGTGACGGGGACGCCCACCTGGTTCCAGGCGTCGCGGACCGCCGTGTCCTCGGCTCCGCCCTCGCCGTAGAGCCGGGAGGCGGCCATCAGCGTGATGCGCGCGAAGCGGGCGAAGCCGCAGTCGGGGCGCAGCCGCGTGTCGCGCAGGGCCTCGTACCAGATGTGGCCCGCCTTCTCCCAGGCGTAGCCGCCCAACTGCGTGGCCACCAGGAAGAAGGCCCGGTTGGGGATGCCGGAGTTGATGTGCACGCCGCCGTTGTCCTCCCAGGTCCTGACGAAGTCGCGCATGTGGCCGGGCTGGGGATCCTTGCCCAGCACCGGGTCGTCGTAGGCCGTCCCCGGGGACTTCATGGAGCGCAGCGCCTGTCCCTGGATGCTGGAGGCCAGGAGTCCCGCGCCGATGAGCCAGTCGGCCTTGTCGGCGGTCTGGTTGAGGGCTCGCTGCTTCACGAGCGACCCGAAGACGTCGGACATGGACTCGTTGAGTGCTCCCGCCTGACGGAAGTACACCAACGGGCCTTCATCCTCCGTCATGCCATGGGAGAGTTCGTGCCCGATGACGTCAATGGCGATGGTGAAGCGGTTGAAGAGCTCCCCGTCCCCATCCCCGAACACCATGCGCTGGCCGTCCCAGAAGGCGTTGTCGTAGTTCCGGCCGTAGTGGACGTGGGCGTTGAGCCGCAGGCCGCTGTCGTCGATGGAATTGCGCCCGTAGACTTCCCAGAGCAGATCATACGTGGCGCCCAACCCATCGTAGGCCTCGTCGACCGCGGCATCGCCGGTGGCGCCCTGTCCCTCGGAACGGACCAGCTTGCCAGGGAAGGTCTCCTGCCCCTCCACGTCGTAGATGGAGCGGTAGCACTGCGATTCCGCCATCATTCCCGCGATGACCCGGCCAGGCGACCGTTGGCCCAGCGGGTTCGAAACGAATCGCAGGCTGCGGAACGTGTTGTCCACGGCGGAGGTCCGCAGGGCCGCGGCGCGCTGGGCGCTGGAGCCATTCTGCGCGATCGACCGGAGGAGATAGGGCGGCAGGACGCAGTGGAGGGAATGCCGGTGCCATCTTGGATGAAGAATCATCGTGTCTCCCGTTGAGGTGTCCCTGAAGCTAGGGACGCCTCCCCTCGCGCAAGCGGCAGCGGGCCGGCGCAAGGCCCCGTCGTTCCCCCGGACGACGCGTGAGCACTCCGGGTGTCGGACCTTGGCCCGGGCTCGCCGCGAACCCCGCGACGCCTGGTGTCCAGGCAACCAGGGGGGCCCGCGGCGCCGTGCTGTCAAAGGCCCGCACTGCGCACCGCGTTGGCCCGCAACTCCTTGGGATCCGGAGCCAATCGTTGGTGACTTGACGAAGGGTCAGCCTCCAATCCTATCGTCCACTCAATCACCCGTTTAAGGGGTTATGAGGCAATCCGGTTAATGGGCGTCCATGCCCCTGGGGGTAACCATGTCGAAGATCGGTGACGGCAGGCCCGGCGTTTCCGCGCCCAAGCAGCAGCCCGCGACTGACAAGGCGGCGACGAAGAGCGTCTCCGCGCAGCAACTGGCCAACCTGTTTGGTTCGCTGACGACTGCCTCCGCGTCGCCGGCGAAGCCCGTGACGGCGACGAGCGCGAAGCAGGCGATGGTCGCCACGCCGGCGATGACCGCGGCCCTGGCGCAGCCCCAGGCGGTGGGCCGGGAGGTCCTGCCCAACCTGTTGGGGCCGCTGACCAACGAGAAGATGACCGAGTGCTTCAACAAGGCCTTCAACGAGGTCTACCAGGGCACGAAGCTCCCCAGCGGCCAGGAGCGGACGGAGCTGTTGGCCTTCGCCACGAAGCTGCGGGAGAAGCAGCCGGACATCACGGCGGCGGACCTCCGCGAGGCCCTCGTGGGCGAGCTGCGCAAGCGGCGTGACGGCGGCGACGTGGTCACCCCGGCGAAGATCCAGAAGTACGTGGAGGAGGCGGTCAGTTGGACGGCGACCTGCTACGAGGGCGGTCCGCGTGGCCCGACGTCCTCCGAGATGGCCGAGTGGACGGCCTTCGCGAAGCAGCAGATGGCGGACAACCCGGAGATGACGCCGGATCAGCTCTCCGCCGCCATCATGGACGCCGTGCGCAACAAGGCCACGGGCATGTCCGCGGGCGCGAACGGCAAGGTCAACGTCGACAAGTTCATCCAGGACGCGGTGAGCTGGTCTTCCAATGTCTACCAGGGCGGCTCACGTTCCGCGACGTCGGCGGAGCTCACGAAGTGGCGGGCCTTCGCGGACAAGACGATGGAGGAGAACCCGGACATGACGCCCTCGCAGCTCGCGAGCGCCATCATGGACGCCGTGCGCGACGACATGACGGGCGTGTCGGGCCCGGTCAGCAAGGCGAACGTCGACAAGTTCATCAACGACGCGGTGAGCTGGGCGGCCAAGGTCTACCAGGGTGCTGATCGCAATGCGACGCCCGCGGAGCTCTCGAAGTGGCGGGCCTTCGCGGACAAGAAGATTGAAGAGAACCCGGACATGACGCCCGCGCAGCTCCAGGCCGCCATCCAGGACGCCGTGCGCGACGAGGTGACCGGCGTGTCGACGGGTTCGGGTGGCGCGAACCTGGACAGGATCATCAACGACGCGGTGAGCTGGGCGGCCAAGGTCTACCAGGGCGGCGAGCGCGGCGCGACGCCCGCGGAGCTCACGAAGTGGAAGGAGTTCGCCAAGAAGAAGCTGGCGGACAACCCGGACATGACGCCCTCGCAGCTCGCCAGCGCCATCCAGGACGCGGTGCGCGACGACATGCGCGGCGTGGGAGGCCCGGCGTCGTCGGCCCCGCTGGAGCGCTTCGTGAAGGACGCCTTCAAGTGGGTGTTCGAGCTGTACATGAACCAGCCCACGGACAAGCCGCGTGAGCCCACGGCGCGGGAGATTCGCGACTGGTCCAACTACGCCAAGGAGCAGCTCAAGAAGAACCCCGACCTGACGGCGGAGGACCTCCAGTCCGTCATCCAGGACGGCCTGCGCAGGGCCCTGGGCAACCTGTAACGACGCTCGCGGGAGGGGGCCGTCCGCCCCCTCCTCGCAGGCGCGGCGGGTGTTTCAGCTCCGGGGCTGCTGGGAGGGGGTCCAGGGAGCGGTCTTGGTCAGGATGGGCTCCGGCTTGTCGCTGGACATCGCCAGGAGCCCCTTGATGCACCGGACGGCGAGCAGCCAGCTCTTCGGGTTCTTCATGTCGAGCCCCCCGATGAGCTGCTTGAGGATGCTGAGCGTGTCGAAGTAGACGCGCTCGCAGACCAGCGTCTCGTTCGCGTCGAAGATGAAGTACCCCGTCATCCGCGAGCGGAACCGGTTGCCCGTGGGGGGAATCCTACCCAGCGGGCCCAGGTGGGTGCCCTTCAGCCAGAACTCCACGATGACGGCGTCGTCGCTGTGCCGCAGCGCGATGATTTCATGGTCCTGGTCCGGGAAGGCGATGCGGGTGTCGCGGTAGTAGTCGCGCACCGCGCTGTTGCCGTCGTGCACCGTCAGGGTGGGGATGAGCTCGTAGTGGGGATGCGGGAAGGTGGACAGGACGTCGTCCCAGTCCTGCCTCACCTCGTCGTGGAAGTGGTCCAACACCAACTTCTCACGTGCCTGACGTACCTGTTCGGTGATCACGTTTGTCTCTTCCGGGAGTGGGGATTTCAGGGCGCGCGGCGGTCCAGCACCCCCAGGCCAGTCCTGCTGGTGCTCACGCGCCAGCTCAAATCCTATCAGGGATAGGTGGGCACCGAAGCTGTGATTCAGGACTGAAGCCAGCCAGACGGAGGGTCATGCGGGCCGCGTGAAGTACCCGTTGTCCCGCATGTCGGTCAGGAGGTCCGGCTCCTGCGGGCGCCACCCCAGGGTGCTCCGGGTGATGGCGCTGGAGGTGGGATTGTCGATGGCGACGAAGCCCGCCAGCCAGTCGAAATGCGTGCGGGCCTCGTTCGCGGCGATGCTCCGGACGGGGACGCCGAGCCCCGCGCCAATCGCCTCGGCGAGCGCGCGCAGCGTCACGCCTTCTTCCGCGACGCCGTGCAGGCGTGTTCCGGGGGCTCCTTGTTCGAGCGCCAGTCGGAAGAGGCGTGCGGCGTCCAGCCGATGCACCGTGGGCCAGCGGTTCGCTCCCTCACCGATGAAGGCGGAGACGCCCGTGCGGCGTGCGATGTCGATCAGCGTGGGCACGAAGGCGTGGTCACCCGCGCCGTGGACGGAAGGCGGCAGCCGCACGACGCTGGAGCGCACACCCCGGTGGGCGGCTCCGAGCACTGTGGCCTCTGCCGCGGCGCGAAGGGTCGCCGCGCTCGCGGGGGCGGGTTCATCCGCTTCCGTGCCGGTGCGGCCGGGCGCGAGGATGGCGGTCCCGGAGGTGGAGACGAAGGGTTTGCCCGAGCCCTCCAGCGCGCCGGCCAGCGCTTCCACCGCCTGCCTGTCTGTCTCGGCGGCGGCCGCATACGCGGAGAAGTCGTGGATGAAGGCGGTATGGATCACGCCTTCGCAGGCGCGGGCGCCCGCGACAAGGCTGGCGGTGTCCGTGAGCGAGCCCCGATGCGCCTGGATTCCCGACCGCGCCAGGGTGGCGGCGGCTTCGTCGCTGCGCGCCAGTCCCAGCACTTCGTGCCCTGCGCCCATCAACTCGCGCACAATGGCTGTACCAATGAACCCCGTTGCTCCTGTTACAAAAACACGCATGCGGACCTCCTCGTGGTCTTCACGCGGGTTATCTTCGGGGGCTCAGGAATGGAAAAGCCGGGAGGTTATACAGGTATGAACACCAACACCCTACCGGGCCCGGCCTCGACCCTTGGTGGTTTCCTCCGCGACCGAAGGGCGCGTCTGGCGCCGGAGCCGGGCGCTCCGAGCCGGCGCCGGACGCCGGGACTCAGGCGGGAGGAGGTGGCCACGCGGGCCGGCGTGAGCGTCACCTGGTACACGTGGCTGGAGCAGGGGCGCGGCGGCCCGCCTTCCGATGAGGTCCTGGAGCGGCTCGCGCGTGCGCTGGAACTGGATGCTGCCGGCCGGGAGGTCCTCTACCTGCTGGCCCAGCAGCGACCGCCGCCGTTGAGAGCGGCTCCACTGCCTCCGGTCGCGCCCGCCCTGCAGCGCGTGCTGGATGCCCTGCCGACAAGCCCCGCCTATGTGCAGACGCCCGCGTGGGACATCGTGGCCTGGAACGCAGCGGCGACGGTGGTGCTGAGCGACTATGCCGCGATGCCAGCCCACGAGCGCAATGTGATCAGACGCCTGTTCGGCCCCTCCGCCATGCGCGCCTCGCTGCCCGATTGGGAGGCGCACGCGCGCTTCGCCCTGGCGACCTTCCGCGTCGACGCCGCGCGTGCGGGCGACTGTCCTGAAGCCGCGGCGCTCGCGGCCGAGCTCCAGGAGACCAGCGCTGAGTTCCGTCGGCTCTGGGCCGAGAACGAGATGCGCAGCCACGGGTCCGGTCTGAAACGCATTCAGCACCCCCTCGCCGGCCCGCTGACGCTGGAGTACTCGGCCTTCGCTGTCGACAGCGGCAACGGACTGCGCATGGTTGTCTTCACGCCGGCTTCACCGGCCGACGCTCGGGCCATCGCCACGCTCCTGTCGGACAGGGCCCGCACCGTGTGAAGGAAGGCGGTGGCGGCCCGGGTTCACGGAGCCCTTGGAGCCTTCTTCCGTCGCGCTCCAATTGCTCCCGACGCGGCGGCCCGCAGGAGGCGGCGGAAGGTGGGGCATTCCATGTGGCTCGGCGCGCGACAGGCAGCGGCGTGCCGCAGGCCGTCCCGCATGGCGCTGAGCTTGCGGAGCGTCCTGTCGAGTTCCTCCGCCTTGGCCGCGAGCATCCGCCGGTCGATGCGCGGCCTCCCGTCCGAGGCGAACATGAGCGAAATCTCCTCGAGCGAGAAGCCGGCGGCGCGCCCCAGTGCGATGAGCGCCAGCCGTTCCAGCACGTCAGGGGCGAACAGCCGGCGCAGGCCCCGTCTGCCGACGGAGGTGATCAGGCCCTTCTCCTCATAGAACCGCAGCGTCGAGGCGGGAACGCCGGACCGCTTCGCCACTTCGGTGATGTCCAGGTCTTCCACCCGCTTGACCTCAAGTCGACTTGAACTGGCACAGTGCAATCTCCACTTCTTGAAGGCAAGTCAGTAGAGGGAGACGGACATGGAAGACACGCGTCAGGCCGACGAGCAGACGAGGCTTTGGAATGGTTCCGCGGGACGCGCCTGGGTCGAGAACCAGGAGGTGCTCGACCTGATGTTCAAGCCGTTCGAGGACCTGCTCGTCGAAGCGGTGTCCGCCGAATCCGGAGGTCGGGTGCTCGACGTCGGCTGCGGCACGGGCAGCGTGCTGCTCGCCGTCGCGCGGCGGCTGGGAGCGAGGGGCCGTTGCCTGGGCGTCGACATTTCGGAGCCGATGATCGCCGCCGCCCGGGCCCGCGCTGAGAGCGAGGGCACGCCAGCAAGCTTCATCCGCGCCAACGCGCAAAGCCACGCGTTCGAGCCCGCGGGCTTCGACATGATCCTCTCGCGCTTCGGCGTCATGTTCTTCGACGACCCTGTCCGGGCTTTCGCGAACCTGCGGCGTGCCGCGAGGCGCGACGCCGAACTCCGGTTCATCGCCTGGCGGAGCGCCGCCGAGAATCCCTTCATGACGACAGCCGAGCGCGCCGCGGCACCGCTCCTGCCGAGCCTCCCCGTGCGCCGGCCAGACGCGCCGGGGCAGTTCGCGTTCGCGGATCGGCGCCGGGTCGACTCCCTCCTGGCGGAGGCCGGCTGGACCGCGATGGACCTCCAGCCCATCGACGTCGCCTGCACCCTGCCCGAGGCGGAGCTGGTCCGTTACTTCACCCGGCTCGGTCCCGTCGGCATGCGCCTGCAAGAGGCTGACGACCGGACCCGCACGCAGGTCATCGAAACGGTCCGGGCCGCCTTCGAGCCCTTTGTGAAGGGGGCGGAAGTCCACTTCACCGCGGCCTGCTGGACGGTCAGCGCTCGGGCGCCGTAGTGCGTGGGGAGCGCACCGCCCGAGTGCTCACGCGCGTTTCGTGCCCTGGCGCGCGGCGTCGACGCTCCAGATGCCGGAGCCGTGCGCGGCGATGAAGAGGAACACGAAGCAATAGAGCGCCGCGAGCTCGCCCTGGTTCGCGATGGGGATGAGGTTGCCCTTGTTTGGAACCACGTGCCCGAGAAAGAAGGCGAACGCCATCGTGCCGCTCGCGATGAAGGCCGCGGGGCCGGCGAACAGACCGAGCGCGACGAGCGCGCCACCCGCGAACTCGATGATTCCCGCGCCGTAGACGACGAACGCCGGGGCCCCGGGGGGAACACCGCCGAACAGGCCGAAGAGCTTCTGCAGCCCATGCTGCATGAACATCAGTCCCGCCATGATTCGGAGCAGCGCGTAGATGCGGTCAGCGTGGGGTCGCAGGAATCCCATGACGTCCTCCGGTCGTGAGGTGCGGCAGTGTATGGCGGCCGCGTCCTGGACGCGTTCGCCCGCGCCGCATGCTCGACGACGGGGAGGCTCCGGCGTCCGCACGTGAACAGATGTCTTTCGGCGGGGGAGGCCCAGGGATGGCGCAATGCGCAAAAGCTCTCATGCGACGAAGTTGATGCATGATTCAGGAATCATCTGGGCGCTTGCCCTCCAGGTGATACCTTGCGCCCTTTTTCAAGGGAGGCTTTCCATGCAGGGTCAGCGCTTCGGACGTCTTGGCTGTGGGCTCCTCGCGGTGACTGTCCTGGGGTGCGGACCCCTGGGGATGCCGGAGGAAGGGCCTTCCACGGAAGCCCCCGGGGTCGCCGAGGTCCAGAGCGCGCTGACGCAGGTTACGAGCTTTGGCACCAACCCCGGCAACCTGCGGATGTGGACGCACGTGCCGGCCAGCATGCCCGCCAATGCGCCCCTGGTCGTCGCGCTGCACGGCTGTACCCAGTCGGCGGCCGCCTACGCTGCCACCGGATGGACCGCGCTGGCCGACCCGCTCAAGTTCTACGTCGTCTATCCGGAGCAGGTGAGTGGCAACAACTCGACCAGCTGCTTCAACTGGTTCGAGCCTGGAGACACCGCGCGCGGCCAGGGCGAGGCGCTCTCCATCAAGCAGATGGTGGACCACATGAAGGCCACCTATTCCATTGATCCGGGCCGCGTGTTCGTCACCGGCCTGTCGGCCGGCGGCGCGATGACGCACGTGATGGCCGCCACCTACCCGGATGTCTTCGCCGGAGCCGCGGTGATGGCGGGCATCCCATACAAGTGCGCCACGTCGATGACGGGCGGCTTCAGTTGCATGAGCCCGGGCGTGGACAAGACGCCCACCGCGTGGCGGGACCTGGTTCGGGGCGCCTTCCCCTCCTATACGGGCGCCTACCCGCGCGTCTCCATCTGGCACGGCACCTCTGACTTCACCGTGAAGAACTCCAACCTCACCGAGGGCGTGGAGCAATGGACCGCGGTGCACGGCATCGACCAGACGGAGGACCTCTCCGAGACGGTCGCCGGCTACCCCCACAAGGTCTACACGGACGCCGCGGGCAAGGCGCTGGTGGAGTCCTACTCCCTCACCGGCATGGGGCATGGCACGCCCATTGATCCGGCGTTCAGGTTCCCCGGAACCACCGTGGCCTGCGGCACGGCGGGCGCATACGTGCTGGACACGGACATCTGCTCCACCTGGTACGTGGCGAAGTTCTTCGGACTGGATTCCTCCGACTCGGTCGCGCCCACCGTGAGTCTTTCGGCGCCGGGCCAGGGCTCCACCGTGAGCGGGGCGGTGCAGGTGACCGCCACCGCTTCGGACAACGTGGGCGTCTCGCGGGTCGAGTTCTTCATCGACAATGCGCTGGCCAGCAGCGACCCGTCCGCGCCCTACGCGTTCACCTGGAACAGCAACACGGCGACCAATGGCAGCCACGCGCTCGTGGCCAGGGCCTACGACGCGGCGGGAAACACCGCCACGTCGAGCACGGTCACGGTCACCGTCACTGGCGGCGTCTCCGACACCACCGCCCCCACCGTGAGCCTCACCTCTCCCACGGGCGGCGCCAGCCTTTCGGGCACCGTCACGCTCATCGCGAACGCGGCGGATGACCGGGGCGTGGCGAAGGTGGAGTTCCTCGTGGATGGCGCCGTGGTGGGCCAGGATGTGTCGGCGGGGCCGACGGGGCTCTTCGAGTTCAACTGGGACACCGCCTCCTCCGCGACCGGGACGCACACGCTCCAGGCGCGCGCCTACGACGCGGCGGGCAACTCGGCCGCCTCCGCGTCGGTGCAGGTGACGGTGGCCCCGGCTCCGGTGGGCTTCACCGAACGCTTCTCGGCCAACGGGCCGGACAACGCTGGCTGGACCCTCACCGGGTGGGCGCTGGATGCCAGCGACCAGACGGGCAGCACCGGCAGCAAGTCCATCCTGGGCGCGGCCACCGCGGCCTTCAACACCGTCACCCGGACGGCCAGCGTCAGCGTGGCGCTGCCGGCCAACCCCCGGCTGACCTACTGGCGCAAGCTGGACCTGTCCTGCGCCAACACCACCGCCTCGGCCGCCTTCCGCGTCATCGTCAATGATGGCGTGGACACCGTGGTGGACTCGGCGGTGAAGAGCGGCCTTGGCACCCTCTCCGAGGCCAACTGGACGCAGCGTGCGGAGCTCGACCTGTCGGCGTTCGCGAACAAGACCGTGACCCTCAAGTTCGTCGTCACCGTCACGGACACCAGCACCAACAACCTCAGTCGGGCCAAGGCGTGGGTGGACAGCATCCGGGTAGGGCCGGCGGGCAGCTCCGCCTTCACCACGCTCTCCCCTCAGTAAGCCCCACCGAGGCGGGTAGCCAGGGGGCCTCCAGCCGGAGCCCCCCTCCGCGCGCGATGCCCGGGCCTACGGCTTGGGCTTGGGCGGCACGGTGATGGTGCCCACCTCGAAGCGGTCCTCGGGCACGGGCGTGCCATCGTCGGTGAAGGCCTTGAGGCGGGCGCCGTCGTCGCCGGCGTACCAGAGGCCCACCAGCACCTTCCATTCACCCGGCTCCCAGTCCTTCGCGGACAGGGCGAACGCATCGCGCAGCAGCGCGCGGCGGGGCGCATCGCGGAAGAAGAAGGTGCCTCCCACGACGGCATGGTCGGCGGTCTTCCGCTCTCCGGGGCCGGCGACGTGCACCCAGATTCCGACCGAGCGGGGCACCTTCCCCCGCACCTGCCAGTAGAGGACCACCGGAACGATGCCGCGTGCGTCGGGCGCGGACGGCACCTGGGCCGCCACCAGTTCCACGGGCCGCTCGAAGCGCCCGTGGATGAGCCGCGCGTTCGCGGGCAGCTCCGCCGTCCCGAGAAGCGACCCATCCGTGTTGCGCAGCACGGGCATCGCCTCCGGCTCATGCCAGCCCACCCACATGGCGCCCATCGCCACCAGCGGCAGGGCGGCCACCGCCACGGCCCTGGGGCCGGGCCACGGGGAGGCGCCCCCGCGCCGTCGCTTGGCCCATGCGAGCAGCGCCAGGCCCCCCCACGCGAGCGCCGACACGGCGGTCCCTCCCAGCCCCGACCGGGGCAGGAAGCGCAGCTCCACGCGGTGGTGGCCGGCGGGCAACGTCACGCCGAGCAGCCCTTCGCGCGAGACGACCTCGCCGACCGAGGACTTCCAGCCCGGATGCCAGTTCTGGTTGATGAGCAGCGCGGTGGGCCGTGTCGCGTCCACGTCCACTTCGAGCCGGTTGGGCGTCCACGTCACCCGCCGCGCGGAGCCGGCGCCCGGGTCCTCCAGGTACTCCTCTTGCGGAAGGTCGCCCCGGAGGCGCTCGGACATGGGGACGGGCCACGCCTCGCCGCAGGCGATGGAGCCCCGGTTGAGCGGGAGGAAGTAGCCCTGGGCCCAGCGGTTGCCGCGGGTCTGGGCGAAGGGCTGGTCCACGGCGATGGGCGTGGGCACCAGCGTCACGCGACCGGCGAGCGTGCTGAAGCCGATGACCTGGACGGCGATGCCCGCCACCGCCAGTGCGCACGCCACCCCCGAAGCCCACTTCCACGCGCGACCCCGCGTCGAGCGGAGCAACAGCGCCGCGAACCCCAGCGCGGCCAGCTCCGCGAGGAAGAGTCCGGCGGGGACGAGGAAGCGCTCGGGATAGCGAAGCGTTCCGAAGACGGGCAGCAGCCGGAGCGCGGCGAACAGCGAGGGCTTCGCGGCGTAGCCCGAGGCCAGCCAGAGGCAGAGGCCCGCGAGCACGGCGGGGTACGCGGCCCGGCGGCGTGCGAGCACGGCGCCCAGCGCGAGGACGAGGGCTCCGGGCACGAAGAAGAAGTGCCCCACGTCGGCGTTGCTGGGGAACTGGAGCAACTCGCGCCCCACCGTCTCCAGCGAGTGGCTCGGCGTGCCGGCCATGATGCGGGGCGCGGAGCGCATCGTCTCCACCAGGGGCCACAGGCGGAACATGCTCGCGCCCAGGGTGAAGAGCGTCGTTGCGCCGAGCGCCCACACCCCCGCGCGCCATCGGCCGCTTCGCCGCACGGGCTGGGACACCAGCGTGCGCACCGCCTCCAGCGCGACGAAGAGCGCGCTCATGGGAACGGGGTACGAGCTGCCGAAGCCCAACTGGAGCGCGAAGCCGCCGGCCACCAGCGCCGCGCCCTCCAGGTGTCCCTCCGCCGCCCGCCGCGTGCCGAACAGCAGCCACGGCAGCAGCAGGAAGCCGGCGAAGTTGAGCCAGCCCAGCGACCACGCATGCGCGGTGAAGCCCGCGAGCCCGAAGAAGGGCGCGGCGACGAGCGCCCCCGCTGCGGAGCCCGTGCGTTGTCGCGCGAAGCGGTAGAAGCCCTCCATGCCCAGCACGAGGAAGAGCCACAGCACCACGGCTTCCGCGCGGTGCGCGCCCAGCGCGGCGGACAGCAGCACCGTGGGCGATGCGACGCGGGTCTGCGGGCTGCCCAGGGCGTACTGGCCGCCGCACGTCCACGGGTTCCACAGCGGCGCCTGACCGTACGTCGCCACGGTGCGGGCGCCCGCCTCCTCATAGGCATACAGCAGGTGCGCGTCGCGGAAGTCGTTCGTCCGTCCCACCTGCGACAGTGGCTCCCAGGCGGCCACGAGCGCGAGCAGGCCAAAGAACGCCAGGCGCAGGCCCGCGGTGGTGGCGATGCGGTACAGGACCCGGAGCAGCGTGGAGGGGGAGGGCCTCATGCGTGCGTCAGTCGTAGAACGCGCGCGGCTTGCAAGGCGCCGCCGTGGCCTTGCGTGGGGGCTGGACGGGGCTGCTGGAGTGCAGCTCCTCGTCGATGGCGCGGAACACCTCTTCCACGGGCACGTCCCGGCGCTGGGCTTCCCCCATGACCCAGGAGCGCTCGGCGGCGCTGAAGTCGTCGTCCTGCGACCAGTGGTCCCCCGGGAAGTTGTGCAGCGATTGCGCGCGCCACATGGGTTCCTCGGCGGCGGCCGCGCGGCCTACCTGGACGCGCTCCACGTCCGACAGGTGCTTGCGCTCCGGCGCCGGGGCGACGGTTGCGGCGCGCACCCCCGCCGTGACACCGCACAGGGCGAAGGCGAGCCACCCCGCGAGGCTGGCGCGTCGCCAGCGGACCCGTGTCGTCGCCGTGTCTGTCATTCCCCGCGCCTTCGCCCCGAGCCCATGGGGAAGTCCTACTCCAAGTCCGGGGCGCGGTTCATCCGCTTTCAGAACGAGTCAGGGTTCACACTGCCTTGACGGAGAGTTCGCGTGCCGCCTCGACAAAGAGGCGCAGGGGCCCGGAGCGCCGCGCCCGGCTGGGGAAGTAGAGGAAGAATCCGGGAACGGTGGGCGCATAGGCCTCGAGCACCACCGTCAACCTCCCGGTGCGCAGTTGCTCCTGCACCTGCGGTTCAAATGCGTACATGAGCCCGACACCTGCCTCGGCCAGGGCCAGCATCACCTGGCCGTCGTTGGCGACGACGCCCCCGCGCACCGGCACACGCCAGTTCCTGCGGCCTCGCTCCAGCTCCCAGGCGTAGATCGTCCCGCTCGTCTGCGAGCGGTAGGTGATGCACTCGTGGCGCAGGAGGTCCTCGGGTTTCTGCGGCGTGCCGTGGCGCTCGAGGTAGCTGGGGGCGCCCACCACCACGAAGCGGAAGGCGTCGGTGAGACGCACCTGCACCATGTCGCGCTCGATGGCCTCGGTCAGCCGCACGCCCGCGTCGTAGCCCTCCGCCACGATGTCCACGAAGCGGTCCTCGACGACGACCTCCACCTCCACTCGCGGGTGTCGCGCGCGGAAGGCGGGAATCACGGGCGTGATGACGAAGGGCACCGCCATCTGGGGAGTCGACAGTCGTATCCGCCCCACCGCTTCGCCCGGTTGGGCGGAGACGGTGGTGAGGGCAGCCCGTATCTGACCGAGCCCCGGGCCCGCCTCCTCCACGAGGCGCCTTCCCGCATCCGTCAGCGCCACGCTGCGCGTCGTGCGCGTGAGCAGCACCACGCGCAATTGTTCTTCCAACTGCCTCACCGCCTGGCTCACGGCGGACCTGGAGACGCTCAGCTCGCTCGCCGCGCTGCTGAAGCTCCGATGGCGCGCCACGGTCAGGAACGCCTGGAGCTGTGGGAATGGCACCGTGTTCATGATGACGCGTTAGCTACATCCCCGGTCTTCAGGAATCCACCCGAAGCCAGCACGGGTCCGCAGCCGATTGTCGAGTAGGGCTTAACAGCCCGTTTGGCCGGTGGCGTCTAGTCCGGTGCGGAGCCTGGGCGTATCTCTGATCTGGCCCCAGGAGACCCTCCATGAAGAAGAACAAGCAGGCATCCGACTCGAACACCCCAGAGCGCCGAGCCCTTGGTCGCCGTGACTTCCTGGCGAGCAGTGCCCTTGTCGGGGCAGGGCTGGCTGTCGGCTCATGGGCGTGCGCCACGCCGTCCAGTCAGTCCCAGGAGAACAACAGCGACCCGCGCAGAAGGCAGAGCAGGATGAAGACGCGAAAGCTCGGAAGCCTCGAGGTGTCGGAGCTGGGGCATGGGTGCATGAGCATCAGCGCCAACTACGGCCCGCCCGCTGACAGAAGCCAGGGCATCCAGGTCATTCGTTCGGCCCATGAGAAGGGCGTCACGTTCTTCGATACGGCCGAGGTCTACGGTCCCTACACGAGCGAAGACCTCGTCGGAGAGGCGCTCGCGCCCATTCGCGACAAGGTCGTGATTGCGACCAAGTTCGGCTTCAACCTGGAAGGTCCCCCTGGGTTGAACAGCCGTCCAGAGCACATCAAGAAGGTGGTCGAGGGTTCGCTCAAGCGCCTCAGGACCGACCGCATCGACCTCTACTACCAGCACCGGGTGGACCCCGGTGTGCCCATCGAGGATGTGGCGGGGGCGATCAAGGATTTGATTGCCGAGGGAAAGGTCCTGCACTTCGGCCTCTCCGAGGCGAGTGCGCGAACGATCCGCCGAGCCCATGCCGTACAGCCCGTGACCGCGGTCCAGACCGAATACTCGATCATGGAGCGAGGTCCCGAACGAAACGGCGTGCTCGCGGCGTGCGAGGAACTGGGCATCGGCTTTGTTCCGTGGGGGCCGCTCGGAATGGGTTATCTGCCCGGGACGATGAATGCCCAGACAAGGTTCGACCCCAAGACGGACCTTCGAGCTGGGTTTGACCGCTTCAGTCCGGAGAACCTGGCGGCCAACACCCCGTTCGTCGATTTCCTCAAGAGCTTCGCAATCCAGAAGCACGCGACTCCCGCCCAGCTCTCCCTGGCGTGGCTCCTCGCGCAGAAGCCGTGGATCGTTCCGATTCCAGGCACGCGCAGACTGAACCACCTGGAGGAGAACCTGATGGCGGTCAGCGTGCAGCTGACGCCGGCGGATCTTCGTGAAATCCACACTGCGTTGTCGAAACTCGAAGTGCGGGGCGGCCGGATGAATGAGATGCAGATGCGTGTCGTTGATGGAGCGAACTTTGAAGAGAGGAACACCCCATGACTGACAAGAAGGTCTGGCTCATCACCGGCGCTGGCCGGGGGCTGGGCGTCGACATCGCCAAGGCGGCGCTTGCTGCCGGCCACGCCGTCGTAGCCACCGGCCGCGACCCCAGGAAGGTCATGGCTGCCATCGGCGACCACGCAGACTTGCTGGCCATCAAGCTCGACGTCACCCGTCCCGAGGATGCCCAGGCCGCGGTCGAGGCCACCCTCGGAAAGTTCGGGCGGATTGACGTACTGGTCAACAACGCGGGCAACTTCTACGCCGGCTTCTTCGAGGAACTCAGCCCCGAACAGGTCCGCGAGCAGATCGAGACGTTGCTGTTCGGCCCGATGAACGTCACCCGCGCCGTGCTGCCGACGATGCGCAAGCAACGCTCCGGCCTGCTGCTCACCATCTCCTCGACCGCGGGTATCGCCGGCGGAGTGTTTTGCACGGCATACGCCGCCGCGAAGTTCGGCATCGAAGGATGGATCGAGTCGCTCACGCCTGAGATTGCCCCCTTCGGCATCCGCACGATGCTCGTCGAGCCCGGCTTCTTCCGCACCGAGCTGCTCACCGCTGGATCCACCACCTACGCCAGGCCCTCCATCGACGACTACGCGGAACGCACCCGGGAGACCGTCGCTGCCTGGAACAGCATGGACGGCAAACAGGGGGGCGACCCGGCCAGACTCGCTGGCGCCATCGTTCAGCTCGCCGGAACGGACGCGCCGCCGGCCCGCTTCGCCGCGGGTGCTGACGCCGTGCAGACCTTCGAGGCCAAGGCCAGGCTCCTGCTTGGACAGGCCGACGCCCACCGCAAGCTGTCCTCGTCCCTCGCCCACGACGACGCCTGACCCAATCTCTCCGCGTCAACTCGCATGGGCCACACCCACAGGGGCTTCCGGCCCGGCTCAAGGCCGCAGGACGTCTCGGAGGAACCGGGTCAGGGACTCCGCCATCTTCCGGTGCGTGGCGGCGGAAGGATGCCAGTCCTCCGCGACGCCATCGGTGGCGGGGTCCTGTTCGGCCATCACGTGGCGGTGGACGCGGGTGTCCCCGGCGCGGCGCCGTTCGTCCACGAGCCCGGTGATCCAGTCCCCGACGTGCACGGATTTCACCACGCCGTGATTTTCGAGCTTCTTGTATCCGTCCGTCATGCTGCCGAGCGTGCACACGATGTGCGCGCGGGGATGGAGCGTCCGCAGCCGCTGGAGGAACGCGCGGTAGGCGGCCTTGAAGCCAGCTTCGTCCGGGAGGAAGGCGTCGGTGCCACTGCCCGCGAGTGTGTCATTGGTGCCGATGTTGATGACAATCACGTCTGGAGAGCCGTCCGTGAACTCCCACGCGGCGGGATGCTCCGGCACCGCGAGTTCGTACAGCGCGGGCAGCAGGCCGGACGTCGTGAGGTCCAGATTGCGGTAGACGCCATGGCCCGAATAACAGACGAGGACGGGCTCCATGCCCAGGTTCATGGCGGTGAGCCACGCATAGGTCTGTCTGGGATTCTGATGCTTCGACGTGAAGGTGGGCGCCCTCCAGGAACGTGACTCCGGGATGAACGCGACGTCGGTGCCGTAGCCACAGGTGATGGAGTCCCCGATGAACTCCATCCGGAGCCCCGGCCGGGTGGGCGGCTCCCGAAGCTCGCCATGGACTTCCAGCGCGACAAGCTTGCTGGGGCCCACGATGGACTCGGTGCGTTTGAGGAGCTCCACCGTGTGGAGGCCGACCTCCAACGCCGGGGCGAGCGGGTAGATTGCCTCACCGCTCCGCACGGCGAGCCGGGTCGGCGGGGCGCCGTCAATCGAGACGTCGAAGTGGTTGGTGCCCACCTCGCCGCCCGTGCCCGCGTCGTCGAGCCGCATGCGCAGGGCGTCCCCCCAGAAGCGCACGCGCACCGTCACGCCCGGGTGGGAGAAGACGACCCCGGTGCTGGAGCGGTACGTCCGGCCGACGTACTGGATCCGCGCGTCCGTGGCGGGAACGGTCATCCAGGTCAGGGACACGGTGGAGGTCTCCTCTCGGGGCGTGCCCTCTGGCCCACGCGTGGAACCCCTGCAGTCCAGGAGCAGGAGTCCCAGGGCCAGGACTGGAAGAACTCGACGCGCGGCATGCGGGCTCAAGGTTGCTCCAGGCCGACCTTCGAGCCGTCATCGCTGAAAGGCCGACCTCCGACGTCGATGAAGAATCCCCCCTGGAAGCTGCAACAGGTCACGGACGGACGACGGAGATACATATCCACGGCATCGGCTTCCAGTCCCTCCAGGAACTCGAGCGGCACCCAGTCCGGACCGATGAGCACGCGGAACTCCACCTGGAAGGGTGCGGGAGCCATTTCGAAAGAGCGTAGCGCATCCCGTCCGCCGCCCGTTTCCCGCAGGCCCAGGCGAGCGCACCTCGGAGGTAGCGAGGACATGCGTGATGACGGGGAAGCGCTCATGAGGGCTGACGCTGGATGTCAGACCGCTTCTGTAGAAGGTCATCCCGACGATGACCGACAAATTAGTTTTTCCTGAAGAAGCGGTATTTCAGGATCCAATCAAATCTCCCGGGCGTCTTCGTCAGTCCATGGGCCCCTCTCACGGAAACACCCTGCTCTTCGCGGAGCGGTTGTCCTTCGCGTTCGCCCGTTGTGCGCCCGTGCTTCGCGATGTCTCCCTTCGGCTGAAGGGGGGGACTTCCGTGGGGCTGCTCGGTGCCAACGGCGCCGGCAAGACGACGTTGCTGGGCGCGATCACCGGCACCGTGCAGGGCACGACCGGGGGCTCGGTGCGACTCGACGTGGGAGCACTTCCCGCCCACCGCGCCATCGGCTTCGCGACGCAGGCCATCGCGCTCCATCCCGTGCTCACGGTGGAGGAGAACGTCGGGCACCTCGCCCGCCTGTTGCTGGGGCGCGGTGAGGCGAAGGCCGCCGTCGCCCGGACGTTGGAGGAGTTCGCGCTGGGTCCCATTGCACGCACGCGCGTGCATCACCTGTCCGGTGGACAGCGGCGCCTCGTGCACCTGGCGGCGAGCTTCGTCCACGCGCCTCCCATCCGGCTGCTGGATGAGCCGACCGTCGCGCTCGACTTCGAGGCCCGACAGCTCGTGGTGCGGCGGGTGCGCGCCTGGCGGGAGGAGGGCGCCGCGGTGCTGGTCACCGCGCACTACCCCGAGGACATCGAGGAGCTGTCCACGGAGCTGGTGCTGCTGCGGAACGGGGAGACGCGGGACCTGGGGGAGCTGGGGACCGTCCTGTCGAACCAGGCGCGCACGCTGTCGCTGCGAGGCGCGCGTCCCGTGTCCCCGCCCGCGGAGACGTCGTGGGAGCTCACGCTCGCCACCGGCAGCCTGGACGAGGTCCGCTCGAAGCTGGGCGAGGTCCCCTCCGACGTCCGCCTGTCCGAGCTGCGCCTGTCCGGAAACCGGCTCCGCGACATCCTGCTGAGAGACCCATCGCTCAGCGCCTTCGCCAGGGAGTCCGAGGGCCCATGAGTCACGACATCTCTTCCAGCACCCCCTCCGCGCCTCGCGGGATGGCGGGCTTCGTCAACGTGGTGGGGTGCTACGCGCTGACGGAGTGGCGCGTGCTCTCGCGTGAGCGCACGGCCATGGTGTTCATCTTCATCCTGCCCGCCGTGCTCTCCGCCATCCTCGGCCCGGGTGTCTCGGGGCTCGACTCGGCCCCGGGCGCCATGGGGCGGGCCACCATCGGCTTCGCGGTGATGTTCAGCTACATGGTGGTGACGTACTCGGGTCACGCGTTCTATCGGGACTTCTGGTACCACACGCATGGCCGGCAGGCGCTGATCCGCCCACCGAGGCTCGCGTTCGCCATGGGCAAGGTCCTGCCCGCGTGCGCGATGTCGTTCGTGCAGCTGCTGCTCTTCACGGGCTTCGCGGCGGCGTTCCTGGGCCTGCCGCTGAACGGCAATGTCTTTCAGGTAGCGCTCACGGGCGCGGCGCTGGTGGCCAGCGGTTCGGCCCTGGGCTTCCTCCTCTTCGCCATCACCCGCAGCACCGCCACGCTCTCCAACCTCTCCTACCTCGTGCTCGTGACGTTCAGCGCGGTGGGCGGAGCCATCGTCGTCACCGAAGCCCTGCCGGGATGGTCGCGCACGCTCGGCTACGCCACACCGCACTTCTGGGCCCTGCGCGCGCTCAACGAGTCCACCTTCGGCGAGGGCCGCTGGAGCGTCGTGCTCCAGAGCACCGCCGTCATCCTCACCTTCACCGCTGTCTGCGCGACCGCCGCGAGTCTGGCGTTCGATTTCCGGGATCAGAAACATGACACGACCTGAACAAGACACGGCGGGCCGCCCACGGGCGCCCGTCATCCAGCGACTGCTCGGGGACCCGCGCGTGGCGCAGGCCCGCCTGGGCCGGCGCATTGGCCGCCTCCCGTACTTCACGCGGGTGGAGTCGGCCACCGGCCCCATCACCCGCATGGAGGGCCGGGACATCCTCAACTTCGGCTCCAACAACTACCTGGGGCTCGCGAACGACGCGCGCGTCATCGCCGCCGCCCAGGAGGCCACGGCCCGCTGGGGCGCGGGCGTGACGGGCTCGCGGCTGCTCAATGGCAACCTGGCGCTCCACGAGGAGCTGGAGGACGCCCTGCGGCGCTTCTACGGCCGCACCGGCGCCATGGTGTTCTCCACCGGCTACGGCGCCAACCTGGGCCTGATGAGCACGCTGCTCGGCAAGAACGACCGCGCCTGGGTGGACGAGGAGATGCACGCCTCCGTCCTGGACGGCGTGTGGCTGGCGCGCGCGAACATGAAGCGCTTCGGTCACAACGATCCGGAGCACCTGCTGGCCCAGGCGACGGAGGACAAGAGCTCCGGCCTCTGCGTCGTCGAGGGCGTCTACTCCATGCGGGGAGACCGGGCCCCGCTGCGCAGGTTCCTGGAGGTGTGCCGCGCCACGGGGCTGGCGCTCGTCGTGGACGAGGCGCACGGCCTGGGAACGGTGGGGGAGCGGGGGCTGGGCACCGTGGAGGAGGAGGGTGTCGTCCAGGACGCGGACTTCATCACCATCACCTTCTCCAAGAGCCTGGGCTCCTGCGGCGGCGCCATCATCGGGGACAAGGATCAGATTGAAGCCCTGCGCGTCCTCACACGCCCCTTCCTCTTCACCGCCGCCAATACTCCAGCCTCCGTGGCCGCGGCGCTCGAAGCCCTGCGCATCCTCCAGGCGGATCCGGACCTGGTGCGCCAGTTGAAGGAGCGGGTGCGCTCGCTGCGCGAGGCCCTGGTGGCACGCGGGCTGCGGCCCATCCCGTCGGATGGTCCCATCGTCAGCGTGGAGGTGGGCGCGGACTTCGACACCCTCCAGGCGTGGCGGCTGCTGTGGAACCGGGGCATCTACGCCAATCCGGTCATCCACCCGGCCGTCCCGGCGGGCCACGGCCTGCTGCGCCTGAGCGTGATGCGGACGCATGAGGAGCAGATGGTGCGCACCGTCGCGGACGCGTGCGCGGATGTTTTCTCGGACTTGCAGCTGTCCCATGAGGGACGGGGGAAGGTGGCATCATGAAGCGCACGCATCAGCTTTCCAGTGGTCAACCGCTCACTGCGGAGACGCTCCGCGCCCATGGCGTGGACGTTGAACGCATCCTGTCGGAGCTGGTCAGCGACCCCGCCTCGTGCGGCGTGCTCCTGACGGGTTCGCTCGCGGCCGGCAATGGCACCCCCAGTTCGGACGTGGACCTGATGGTGCTGGTCCCGCACCGCACGTCGCTCATCTCGAGCCAGGAGGGGGTGCGCTTCAAGAACAGCCGCTTCAGCGAGGCGCTCCAGTATTGCGACGGCATCGAGGTCAACATCGAGCTGGCCGAGCGTGGCCGCGTCGCGGAGATCATGACGTGGATGACCGCCATCGCGCCGGCGCTCTACAAGCCGTCCGAGCTGAAGTTCATCCCCATCATCGACGGCCCGGAGCTGCGCTTCCTGCACCGCCTGCGCACCGGCCTGCCGCTCTTGAAGCCGGACCTCGTCGCGAGCTGGCGGGACGAGTTCCTCGTCGAGCTGCTGCCCACCTACCTCACGGTGCGGCACTTCATGGAGGTCCACGAGTACCTGGAGGACGCCATCAGCCACCGCGCCGTCAGCGAGGAGTCCAGCCGGCACGTGGCGCGCATCGCCGTGGAGGAGGCGCTCGTCTCCATCCTCGCGACCCAGGGGGTGACCAGCGCGGCGCGCAAGTGGCTCCTCATCGAGTCGCGCAAGGCGATGGCCACCTCGGGTGAGGTGGACCGGGCCCTGCTGGCGGAAGGGCTCTCCATCCACGCGGACTGCGCGGCGGGCCCGCTGGGGGAATGCTTCACTCGCATCGAGGCGCTCCATCAGCGCATGGCCAAACGCATGTCGGCGGAGCCGGAGCTGGCGCGCGCGGTGGAGTTCCTCCAGGGCCGCATTGACTACGTCCTCGAGCACCAGGGATGACCTCCTTGGGAACCACGGCCATCCCGGACCGCGCCCCCGCGAGGGCGCGGTTGGGGGACGCGCTGCGCCTGCTCTACGGAGCTGAGCGCGCGGACTCGCTCGTCCGGGAGCTCGCGGCAGCGGCGGAGGGCGCCAGCGCGCGCAGCCTGCGTGGGCGCACGGCGGGGGACGTGCGGCCCGCGGTCATCGCCGTGTACCCGGACCACGTGCTCGACGGCGGGGCAGCGCCACTCGCGGCGCTGCGGCGCTTCCTCCACGAGGAGGTAGGGGGCGTGGGGGCGACCCTGCTGCACGTGCTCCCGCCCTATGTGTCGGATGGGGATGACGGCTTCGCGGTGGTGGACCACCAGGCCGTGCATCCGCGCCTCGGCGGGTGGGAGGACCTGGAGCGGCTGTCCGAGGTGGGCGGCGGGCTGATGCTCGACCTGGTGATGAACCACGTGTCCACCTCGCACCCGGGGTTCCGGGACGTGCTGCGAGGTGAGGGGCGGCCGGAGGACTTCCACCTCTTCTCCGAGCCACGGGCCATCGAGTGGGGCACGCGGGTGCGGACCTCCTCCCTCCTTCAGCGCTTCGAGACGCAGGGCCGCCCGGTGTGGGCGTGGTGCACGTACGGGCGCTCACAGGTGGACTTGAACCACGGTTCTCCAGACGTCTTCCTGTCCATGGCGCGGACGCTGCTGCGCCTGATGGAGGCGGGCGCGCGGGTCGTGCGCCTGGATGCCATCCCCCACGTGTGGAAGCGCGTACCCGGCGGCCCCCACCAGCCGGAGGCGAAGGTGCTGGTGCGAGCGCTGCGCGCCGTGGCCGACCTGGTGGATCCCTCGGTGCGCCTGCTCGCGGAGACCGACCATCGCGCCGGAGAGCGGTGCTACCTGGGCGCGGAGCTGGCGCAGCACGACAACCACCTCGCGGTGCCGCTGCTCATCTTCGCGGCGGCCCTCGTGGGCGAGGGCAGGCCCCTGGTGGACTGGGTGAATGCGTCCGCGTCGGATGCGCACCACGGTGCTGGCTACGCCTTCCTCCAGACGCACGACGGCGTGCACCTGCGCCCCATGGATCCACCGCTCGACGCACCCACGCTCGGGCGGGTGCTCGCGCGGCTGGAGCGCGCCGACGTCCGGGTGTCCCACGCGGACGTGGGAGGCGAGCCACGGCCCTACGAACTCAACAGCTCCCTGCACCGCATCTTCTCCACCGAGGCGGGGCTCGACGTCGAGCGCTACCTGGCCGCGCACGCGCTGCTCTTCGCGCTCCCCGCCACGCCCTGTCTCTACTTCCCCACGCTCTTTGGACTGCCGGACGCGGTGGGCGTCGAGCCCACGAATCCCCGCGCCGCGAACCGGCACCGCTACCCGTATGAGACCCTCCGCGCGCTGATCCGGCAGCCGGTGCACGCGCGCATCCTGAAGTCCCTCCTGGGCCTCATCCGCCTGCGCGAAGAGACGCCCGCGCTGCGGGAGGACGGAGGCTGCGAAGCGCGGCTGCCAGCCCCGCACGTCCTCCATCTGGTGCGAGGCCATGGCCGTCAGCCCCTGCACGTGCTGGTGAACTTCGGGGTGGAGCCCGTGTCCGTCCCCGCGCCGCTGACGGAGTGGAGGGACCTGCTCGGAGGACGTCAGGGCCGGGGGGACGTGCGGCTCGCGCCGGCCGAGGCGCTGTGGCTCGTGGAACCCGGGAGTGGAGAGCTCACATGAGAAACCCCGCCAGTGTGTCCGACCTCGTGGAGACCTTCGGCTCGCGCCCAGGGAGTGAGGAGTTCGTCTTCACGTTCTTCGACCCGTACGCCATCGGGCTGGGGCTCGCCGAGGAGGCGCTCGCGTTCCTGGAGCGCGAGGGCTTCCACGCCGTGGACCGGCGGTTCGTCCAGTACACGCAGAGCAGCATCGAAGCGGTGTACAGCCCCAACCGTCCCATCGCGCTGGACAAGACGTGGGCCGTCCCGAGCGAGGTGTACCTGCTGGAGTCCTCCTGCGCGCTCATCCTCCGCACCCCGGGCCGGTCGGCCAGCGCGGAGTTCAAGGCGCTCAAGGGCTCCGCGGATCCGCGCAAGCGCTCACCGCACCACCTGCGCAGCCGGCTTCAGGCGCCGACGCGCGCGCTGAGCCTCATGCACTCCTCGGACGACACGCGCGCGACCCTCGAAGAGGCCGCCACGGCCTTCGACCCCCGCGAGCTGCGCAGGCTCCTGGAGTCGGAAGGACAGCCCACCCGGCGCGCCACCTCGGCCGTCCAGCGTCTGCCGGGCGCGGTCGTGGGCCGGACGTGGCGGCCTTCGCCCATGGAGTTCCTGGTCCACCTCCGCCTGCGCCTCGCGGAGGAGGTGGAGCTCGTCGCCCCGTTCGCGGACGACCTGACCGCGCCGTGGCGCGAGGCCGCGGACCAGCTCGCGGCGCTTCGCTCCGAACCGGCGGCGTCCCGCGAGGTGTACCTGCGCGTCGTGGCCCGCGAGGCGGCGTGGGTGAACGACGCGGTCCAGGCCGGGCTTGCGCACCCGCGTCGGCCCGGGATGTTCGACTACCGCGTGGAGCCGGCGCTCATCGCCGGGGTGCTGGAGCTGCTGCACCACCCCGCGCTGTACCGCGAGACGGACCTCACGCGGCTCATCGGCCCGCTGGGGGCGCTGGTCCGCAATGCCTATGAGCGCGTGCTCCTGCGCAGCGCGCTCCAGGAGTTCGAATGAACCCGTCACCCTGTCAGCGGCACGCGTTCAAGGACCCGGCTCTTGAGGATGAGGTCGTCGTGCGTGCGCAGGATGGAGAGCTCGCTCACGTCCAGCTCCACGAGGGTCGTCTCCCGGAAGCCGCGCAGCACGCCGAAGAGTTCGTCCGCCTCGTGCACGTCCAGCTCGGAGTTGAAGCGCAGGTGGTCCATCAACTGCAAACAGCCGATGTAGAAGCCAGGGTGGAGCGGGTGGCCCAGGCGCGTCTGGACCTCGGTGAGGTGGTCCACGGGGTTGGGGCCCTCCGTCAGCTCCGGGTAGACGGGGAAGTAGATCCGGCCGTTCTTCTTGCCCCAGAACCAGCCGCCCTTCACCTGGATGCGGAAGCGGGGGAAGTTTTCCAACCGCTGCTTCACGAAGGGGACGATGTCCTGCACGGGCATCCGCTCGTGGAGTCCGTTGCAGATGGTGAAGTGGTGTCTGTATTTGCGCCGCTCAACGATGTCCCAGGCGATCTTCCGCGCCGCGGCGGTCATGGCGACGGCGTTCATGAAGCGGTTGAACTGGGGGCTCTGGGCGAAGGCACCGAAGTCCACGAAGCCCACCAGCGAGACGCGGGGTGCGCGGTAGGTGCCCAGCCAGTCGTAGCCGGCCTTGAGGTCGAACGGCACGACCTCCGGGTGGTCGGGCCGCACCAGCGGCAGCTGCATCAACCGGTACTCGTAGGAGAGGACATGGTCCTCGGACGGGCGGGGCTGAAGCTCATTGCCCGCGCGGCGGTACGCCAGCCGCTCATCCGTGGCGAAGGTTCTCATGCATCGAATCCACCACACGTGGGCAGGGGCCACAATGCGATGCCGCGCTCGCGCCCCGCACCCCGTCCGCTCGAACGAGGTTGCCCGTGACAGCCCTGGACCGCGACGCCGCGACGCTTCGCCTCACCTCCCCGGTCGGAAGTCCTCCCGACTGCCGCATCCGCGGCGTCGGCCCCGTGCACGCCTCCATGCGGGTCTGGGCCGAGTGCGTCCTGGGCACCCTCGCGCGGACGTACGGCAGCGTCCCGCTGACGCTCGCCTTCAAGGGGACGGTGCTTCTTCGGCCGCGCGCGCTCCGCGTGCTGCTCCAGGCGTCCTCCGCCGTCATCGCGACCTGGCGGGGTGAGTGCCGCTTCATCCTGGGGAGGACCCAGGCGGTGCGCGAGGTGCTGGAGGGATGGGACCTGGACGAGGCCGTGGACCGCCTCGCCCAGGCCGGAGACGTGGCGAGCTTCGAGCTGGGCGGGGACGAGGTCTCAAGCGAGCCCCTGGCTCCCGTGGGACGGCTCGTCCTGGGGGACAAGGCGCGCACGCTGGACATCCTCTCGGAGCTGCACGGGCCCTGGCGCATCTCCCGACCGCACATCGTGCGGGGCGAGGACTGGGCCCGGGACCGGGGCGACGTGCTCCAGCGCGTGCGGGAGCGCTTCGGGGATGAGCGCGTCGTGGTCCGTTCCTCCTGCTCCGCGGAGGATGCGTGGACCGAGTCGAACGCCGGGCGCTTCCTGTCGGTGCTCGACGTGGACGCGGGGGACGCCAAGGCCCTCGGCGGTGCCATCTCGGAGGTGTTCGATTCGTACGGCCCGGGGGCGGCGTCGGAGAAGGTCTTCCTCCAGTCCTACGTCCATCCCGTGAGCGAGAGCGGCGTGTTGATGGCGCGGCACCCGGAGACGCTGGCCTCCTACTGGGTGGTGGCGTCGGACGTGCACAGCGGGCGCACGGATCAGATCACCTCCGGAGCCCTGGAGAAGCCCTCCTCCGCGTACGTGGAGCACGGCGTGCCCAGGGGGCTGTTGCCGGACTCGCTCCGCCGCGTCGTCACCGTGGGCCGCGAGCTGGTGCGGCTCATCGGGGTGGAGGCGCTGGACATCGAGTTCGCGCTGGCGGGCGGCGACTTCCACCTCTTCCAGGTGCGTCCCATCGCCAGGGGTACTTCGCTGCCGGAGGCGAGCGAGGGCCGCCGGGCGATGCTGATCGCGGAGGCCTGCAAGGCCCACCATGCGCTCCTGCTGCCGAAGGGCCCCGTCGTCGGAAAGGGGCCCGTCTACAGCACGATGACGGACTGGAACCCCGCGGAGATGATTGGCCGGCGCCCGCTTCCGCTCGCACGGACGCTCTACGGCACGCTCATCACCGACCGGACCTGGGCGGAGCAGCGCGCGGGTTACGGCTACCGCGACCTGCGGGGCGTGCCGCTGCTGCGCGACTTCGCGGGACATGCCTATGTGGATGTCCGGGCCTCGCTCAACTCCTTCATCCCGGCCGTGACCCCGTCGCACGTGGCGGAGGTCCTGGTCTCCCACCAGCTCGCCCGGCTGGCGGAAGCCCCGGAGCTGCACGACAAGGTGGAGTTCGAGATCGCCGACACCTGCGCGAGCCTCGGCCTGCGCGAGCGGCTCCGGCGGCTCTACGCTTCCTCGGTGGAGGCAGGGGAGCTGGACGCCCTGGCCACCGCGCTGCGGGACATTACGCTCAAGGGGCTTGGCGACCTGCCCGCGTGGCTTGCGCAGGTGGAGCGGCTTCGCGCCCACCCGTTCGCGCCGGGCTTCGAGGGCGGCCTGGGGCCCATCCTCGCGCGCCTGCGGGAGCTGGGCACCCTTCCGTTCGCGCACCTGGCGCGGACGGCGTTTGTGGTGACCGCGCTGCTCAAGAGCTTCGTTCGCGAGGGCGTGATCGACGCGAGCGAACAGCGCGAGGTGCTCCAGCGCATCCGGACGGTGGCTGGGCAACTGCAAGCGGACGCGCTCCGAGTGCGGCGGGGCGAGCTGGGCCTGGAGGCGCTCGTCGCGGAGTTCGGGCACCTGCGCCCGGGCACCTATGACATCCGCATGCCGCGCTACGGCGCGGATCCGGAGCGCTACTTCGGCCCGCTCATCTCGGGAGGGGAGGAGCCGCCCAGGCACGAGGCGCCCCTGTCGCACAGCCTCCACGCGCGGCTCGGCGCGGGCCTCCGGAGCGCCGGGCTGAAGCTGACCCCTGACGCATTCCTCGGGCACCTTGGCGCGGCCATCGCGGGTCGCGAGTACGGCAAGCACGTGTTCACGAGGACGCTCAGCGGTGTGCTCGAACACCTCGCCGGGTGGGGAGAGCCGCTGGGGCTTGGCCGGGATGACATCGCGCACCTGTCGCTGGAGCAGGTGGAGACCGCCCTGGCGCTCCCGCCGGACGAGGCTCGGTCGTGGTGCCGCGACGCCGTGGAAGAGGCTCGCGAGCACGCCGCCGCCGTCAACCTCATCGAGCTGCCGGACATCCTGGTGCGCACGTCGCACCTGCTCTTCCACGTGAGCAGTGGTGAGCAACCGCTGTTCGTCACCAAGGCGTGCGTGCGCGCGCCGGTGCTGGTCGCGGACGGGCTGCCGGATCCGGAGCGCGTGCGCGGCAACATCGTGCTGCTGGAGCGTGCCGACCCCGGCTACGACGGCCTGCTCGCGCTGGGAGTGGCGGGCATCGTCACGGCGTACGGGGGCGCGAACTCGCACATGGCCGTGCGCTGCACCGAATTGCAGTTGCCCGCCGCCATCGGGGTGGGCCGGGAGC